>DATIHS010000103.1:0-4562 GCA_035480475.1 Patescibacteria group bacterium | reverse complement strand
CCCATTTCTTTTTGCTAAGGAATGGGCAGCAAGCTTATTTTCGTGAACATAGAGAACGCATGGGTTTGAGCGAAGGCTAACTTCACTAAAGTCATCCATGGCTTGAAGGACGTTTAGGAAAGGCGTGAATAAACCATCTTCGGTGGGCCGACCAAGCTTTATTTCTGCTGTGCCTTCTAAGTTAGGTGAAAGTACTGTCAAAGCTTCTTGTGGGACGCGCCGCCCGGATAGCTCCGCCATTAACCGTTCAGCGCTGTAGTGTGTTCCAAATTTACGATGTGTGCTTTTAGTACGAGTCATTTAATTTTCCTACGCACCTTTAATATCATTTAATTGCGCTATCGTCAATGCTTCAAACGGTTTGTCGGGGTTTTGGAGCCACCAAACTGCGGCATACGTCGCCGTTTTGACGCGCCATGTCTTGGGGTCTTCAGCCAGTTTTGTCGTGCTTACTTGGCCGTCCACGGCGACAAAGAGTTGTTCTAAATGTTTCACAATAATCGCGAACTCATGTTCGAGAGTTATGTCGTGTAACGCCCGCACGAGTTGGAGTAAGTCCATACCAAAGGTAATCGGCTTTAGCAGTCCTAGCCGTGTGCCTAAGCGCTGCAATTCTGCCATCGTCAGTACATACAAGCGATTGTTTTCTGTTAGAGGGCTAACAGTGCTCAAGGCGTAATCAACACTGTCCTTTGCAAGGGTAACCTGTCCGCTGTAGCTGTTGAGAAATTTTTCCAGCACAATGGCGGTTTCGCTGTTTCGTCCAAAGTCACCGGCCAACAGCACGCCATCGGCCCATGTGGATTGATCGAGCAATTCAGCGGCCGCTTGCTGGCTAAAGCTGCCGCTCGGTGTACTAGGGGCATATTCGAGGGCGGGCAACACTGCACCCGCTAATCGTTTAACAGCGTCGGGCAAGATAGCCCGCACCGTGCCCGCCCCTGCCCCAGCTGCTTCGGCAAAAGCCGAAGCCGGGGCAGAAAAGCCATGTACGTTACCGCCTATGACGAGGAGCTTACCCGCATGAGCGCGGTTCTCGGGCCGGCTCCACAATAAATCGGGAAACAGTGGCTTGCTAGGAGATTGCTTGTGCCAAAAGTCCATAACTGTATTGTAGGTTATCAGCGCACAAGATCTACATTAAAGATGAAAAAATGGCAAACAGTAGGTATTACTCTAAAACGTAACCTTTTTTGTCCTTCTGCAGCTCATATACGACGTTTTTGCGTTCGACCACGATGGGCCATCCGTTCTTACGGGCGGTATCGAACAAGGTTCTATCTGGATTGAAGGCGATGGCCTGTTCGACCATTTCGAGCATCGGAATGTCGCTGGCACTGTCACCAATCGCTATGCTTCCTGCAAAAGCCAGTTGATGTTTGTCCACTAAGGACTGCAGTGCCTTCTGTTTGTCGCTGGCGTAATGGATGACTTCTCCTGTAAAGTGGTCTTTCGAGCGCTTATATTCGGTGCCCAAGTAATCGTCAAAACCGTAGTAGTCGGCCAATTTGGCGATGAGCTCCATTTGTGAACCGGAAATGGCCAATAGCAGATAGTGTTGCTTCCTCAGATCTTTAATAAGCTGCCTGGTGTAAGTGTAGGTTTGCTCCTTATATTGCTCAATAACTTTTGCTACAGCTTGGTCAAAAGCCGCTGGGCTGAGCTGCTTAAGCATCCGTTCATATGCTGTTACTAAAGCGCGTTCGTAATCCTTGAAAGCCTCCGGATGCGTGCGGTTTTTCCACGCCATCCGAGACGAACGAATGGCGGCAAAAGTCTCATCATCAATAGCGCCGCCCTTGGCCAAAGCATCGGCCGTTGCGTGGTAGAGCTGCCAGCGGATTAAGGTCCCATCGATGTCAAAGACAGCGAAAGGTTGACTCATTTTTTGCCCTGGCGGTATTGTTTCTTAATACGTCTGTAATCTTTTAATGTGTCATTCTTCTCATTAAAGATGTCTACCGGATATTTTTTGACGATCTTTTCGTACTTATGCATAAAGGCGCTGGCGACATCGATGTTGGTCACATAGGCAAAATTTAGGGCGTTAAAGATAATATCGGCTAATTCGTCAGCAACTTCTTCTGGATCAGGGTCGCCCTCGCGCTCCCATTGGTAATGCTCCATCAATTCGGCGGCCTCGATGGCAATGCCCATGGCCAGGTTCTTGGGAACATGATGTTTTTCCCAATGACGATCTTTAGCAAATTTGATTACCAAATCCTTAAGTTCCTGAATAGTCGTTTTGTCGTCCCTCATACCAATGATTGTAACAGAGCAATATATGGCTCAGGGTGCAGCCAGCAATCATCATGTCCGCCGGGCAACTCCACATAGGTAATCTCGGGGTGCTCACTCATGAATTGTGGGAAGTCAGGAGATATAAAAATATCGTAATGGTTTCGCACTACTATCATCTTGCCGTCCTTCGATTGTTGCGTGAAATCGTGTTGGCGGGTGCGTCGCCACTGCTCCATAATCCCGGGCAAATCGTGAGCCAAATAACGAAGATTCCAACCCAGCTTAAGAAGCCAATACCCAAAACGACTCTCCTTCGAGACGAGCAGCATATCATGCCACGCCTTTTGGAACAGACGGATTACCATCGATTTGCCTGGCCAATGCGGCGGACCGAGCAAAAGCATCGTCTGGGGCTTGTTGGTTTGTGGCAAAAAATAACATCCGCTTGAGTGGGCGATGATAATGTCCGCATCCTTGGCATTCGGAGCCAGCCGAAACCCCTGTTTGCGGAGTTCACGACGCAACTCTCTGCCCATCCACGGCCCTTCCGCAAACCCATATATAATCGAGTAGGTCATCTAAATATCAAGGTTGACGCTGAGGGGGCAATGGTCACTGCCCATCATGTCGGGATGGATCTCGGCGGCTTTGACCTTCGGTTTTAGAGCTTCTGAAACGAGGAAATAATCAATCCGCCAACCAACGTTCCGGGCGCGGGCATTGGCGAAATGGCTCCACCAGGTGTAGTAGCCGTTACCTTGTTTAAACATGCGGAAGGTATCAACAAAGCCAGCGGCCAACCAGTTGTCAAAGCCGTGGCGCTCTTCGTCCGTAAAGCCTTTTTTACCTTTGTTTGGCTTGGGATTGGCCAGGTCATCTTCCGTGTGGGCGACGTTCATGTCACCACAGTAGATTACCGGCTTACGCTTCTGTAGATCAGCGCAATACATCGTCATAGCCTTATCCCAATCTTGACGCAGTGGTAATCGCGTCAAATCATCCTTTGCGTTAGGGGTGTAAGCGGTAACGACGAAGAATGTATCGAATTCAGCCGCAATTACTCTGCCTTCTCCAACGGAGTCGCCGTAATTGTCGGCAGCTAGGCCACTTTTTTTCACGAATTCATCGGGGATGTCGTTGATAATGGCAATTGGCTTGATTTTGGTAAAGATGGCGGTGCCGCTGTAGCCTTTTTTGCCTTTTGAAGAATTCCAGTATTCCTCGTAACCAGGCATATCGAATACAGCCTGGCCTTGCTCTGCCTTCGTTTCTTGCAGACATAAAATGTCAGGTTGGTGTTTGGCTAGAAATTCCTGCAACGCGCCCTTCTTAACAACCGCCCGGATACCATTCACATTCCAGCTGTAAACTTTCATGTTAACAGTATAGCGTGAAGAAGAATAAATCTGCTAGACTAGCAACAATGGCGTATAAGAAGGTACTTTTGAAGATTTCTGGCGAGCAGCTGGCCGGAAAATTTGATTCGGGTTTTGACGCCGAGCTGGCCGGTTGGCTGGCTGACCAAATAAAGGAAGTAGCCTCCAAAGGCATACAGGTTGTGATTATGGTCGGCGGCGGCAACCTGGTACGTGGTGCACAGATCGCTGGTAACGGCATTCAGCGCGTTACAGCCGATCATATGGGCATGTTGGCGACTATGATTAATGCCCTCGCACTGACGGATATTTTTGAAGCACACAACGTTAAAACGCGTTGTTTAAGCAATATCTACGCCGAACAAGTAGCAGAACATTTCGTACATCGTCTGGCTAATAAACATCTTGAGAAAGGCCGTGTCGTTGTTGTGGCCGGCGGCATTGGTCGCCCCTACTTCACCACCGATACGGCCGCCGTTTCGCTCGCCCTGGAGTTGGATTGTGATGCCGTTCTCAAAGCCACTAAAGTAGATGGCGTTTATGACAAAGATCCAGCCAAAAATACCGATGCCAAGAAGATGGACAAGGTCTCGTACGAACAAGCCGTGTCCGACGGAGCTATTGCCGTCATGGATAAGGCCGCAATGGGCTTAGCTTTGGAGCAAAAGATGCCCATAGTTGTTTTTGACGCCATGAAACCAGGTAATATTTTGGCCGCATGTGAAGGCCAAAGCGTCGGAACGACGATCTCTTAATACGTATACAAAAAGCCGGGATATTACCTATCCCGGCTTCTTTGTCTTCGTTGGCTTCTCGCTAGTTCAAACTAGTTTTGGCGAATGTTCCACCACTCTCTAACGTTGCCGTCAGGGTGTACTGAGCACAATCCTTGGTGCTGTTGTCACAAGCCGTACCATCACTGGCAGTGACCGCATAGCTATAGAC
>DATIHS010000102.1:0-2874 GCA_035480475.1 Patescibacteria group bacterium | reverse complement strand
TGGCTGACGCCCAACTCCGTTCCCTTTTGCAAAACCCAGTCATTTTTGTCCTTTTTTAACAGGGACCACAGAAGGTAGACCTCTTGAGCCGGTATCTGTCGTTTCATATCCGTCACATACTCTAGGTGGGCTTCTCGTTCGGTCAGCTCGGCAATCCGGTATAAACGATCTTCGCTCTGGCCGTCAAACAGCACAACTTCCTGCCCCGCTTGAAAACGCAAAACATTGCGCCACTGATGCAAAATGGCATGGTTCTGTAACCAGAAGTTATGTTTTAACTCAATGTTTGGGACATAAAAACGATGCAGCTTCATCTTAGGCAGCCAATTGGATCATTTCAAGGTCCAACACCGGCACGACAAGACTCGGAGCCACTACGGTGGCTTCAAGCTTTACCTCGTCTTCAGGCGAACCCAGTGCCAAAATATTCGGGTTTCGAACACCGACAAATAATGTCTGTAAATGCGGGTTGGTGAGGTTTTGAATAAAGCTAACCCCAGCAGAATCGCCGCTAGCAGCTATATAATCGAACCGCATATTAACGAACCTGTTTTCATCTTCCACCCAATAGCGAAAAGCGTAGGCACCCACTGCACGAAGCTGGATGGGGCTTCCTTCTTTAAATGCCAGATCATCAATACGCCTGATTGTATCTACAGCAGTAGTGGCTTTAAAAGCCGCTTCCATGGGGTCTTCTACTACTTCAATTTCCCATTGAAGGGCTTTTGCCATCTCCAGGGTATCTATAGTTAGATCACTCATGTTTGTATCCCCTTATTGCAGGCAATTATATACCCGTTTTAAGGTTGTGCAAATATTGTTAAAACAGTGGTAGCTGTTTTATTTGTGGAGGCCGACGATAAGGATGACGACGAAGGCTAGTTTGGTTAGGATGGCGCCAACTTGGTAACGCCGCTCGGTCGATTCATAGTTACCGCCGCGCAGTGAGCCGCGCAATGTCATGGCGTAGTTGAGGCCACCCAGTAGGGTTGTTGCATACAGAGCATAGACGTACCAAGGTGCATGGACCATGCCCCACACCAGCGTACCTACGGCATAGCTAGCGATTAACAGCCATGGCAGTGCGCCCGTGACAAAAGCCAACCAGTACGTACCCATCACATTACGGTGGTCTTCTGCTTGGTGCTTTTCGGTGAGCCAGCTGAGGAGAGCTGTAACAACAATGAGCAAGGCGACAATTTTTAAAACAACTATGTCTTGGACGCCGCTCAAAAGTGCGATGACTTCGAGCATCAAGGCACTGATAATGCCGATGTCAATCCAGCGCCAGAGCATTACTTTGCTCTTAAGGGCTGCTTCGTATTGGCGGCGATTGCGTGTTGCTGCTAATAGCGGCACCACCGCGGCCAAAACCATAATGACAACGACTGCCCAACGTAGTTCAATGTCATAGACAGAATGAAGGGCTGGGGCAAAGTTACCTGTGAACGGATCTTTGGTCGCTAGTCCCGTAAACAGCTGATAACTTCGACTGTTCATAAGCAAAGCCGCTGCGACGGCAGAGACTAGTGCCACAACTCCCGCAACTACGTTTAAAGAATGGAGCGAGAAGCGGCCAGCCGTTTTACGACTGCTTTTAGCCACGGATGTGCTTTTTACTGCCCGTGACGTGCTTGCGCTACGAGATGTTGTGCGCTTTGATACTGTTTTTTTGGCAGTTTTTGATTTTGCCTGAGATTTCTTCGTTGTAGCCATGCCGACACTATACCATATCTGTCGAATACTGCTGAAGTTGGGCTACAATATAGGTATGAGCGAACTAGCAACACTTGGCGGCGGCTGTTATTGGTGCTTAGAGGCGTTCTATCAGCGAATTAAAGGGGTTGATGGTGTTGTTTCCGGCTATTCTGGTGGCCATGTCGATAAGCCGACGAACGAAGAGGTTTACACTATGACGACGGGTCATGCCGAAGTTGTCCAGGTTACCTTCGAACCAGACATTATTACCTACCGAGAAATCCTAGAAATCTTTTTTGCCATGCATGATCCAACAACTTTGAACCGCCAGGGTCCAGACGTAGGGCCAATCTATCGTTCGGTCATTTTTTATCACACCGACCAACAAAAAGAAGTTGCCGACGACATGATCCAGAACTTTGCTCCAACCCTCTACAAAGACCCTGTTGTAACTCAATTGGAGGCATACAAAAAATTCTGGCCAGCAGATGATCATAGTCAAAACTTCTATAACAATAACCGTGGCGCCGGCTATTGTGTGGTCATTATCGATCCAAAGATCCAGAAACTGCGGCAAAAATTTGCCGCAAAATTTAAGAGCTAATCGAACTTAATGTCGGGATAAATAGCTTTGGTGACGTCATCGACTTCACGGCGCAACTGCGGGAATGGGACGCCTTCACGGGCGGTAACCCCTTCAAACACCCAGAAAACACGCTCGCTGTAGCCCCAACCGCAGGTCGGTGGCATGCCGTATTCGAGCATTTCAACGTAGTCAATGTCGAGCATCATGGCTTCGTCGTCGCCCGCATCACGCATAGCTTGTTGTTCAACAAAACGCTGCAGCTGGTCGAGCGGATCGTTCAGCTCACTATAACCGTTACCCATTTCCGTGCCAGCTATAACCGGCTGGAAACGCTGCACCGTGTTTGGGTCATCTGGATTAGCTTTGGCAAGTGGACTAATAAACAATGGCGTGTTGACGAGCCATATAGGACCAGCCACATCCTTGCGAATATTCTTCCAGAGCTTATCGATGCCCCGGGCTTTATTTTCGGTCTGCTCGACCTCTAGTTTGTGGGCTTTGAGAGCCTTTTTAACTTCTGCCAGCGTACAGTTGTAAACGTCCAGGCTATAGTGTTTTTTGATAACGTCGGCGTAGTCCCACTCTTCCCA
>DATIHS010000101.1:0-4473 GCA_035480475.1 Patescibacteria group bacterium | reverse complement strand
GAGCAAAAAGTACTGGTTTTTGGCCTCGTCGCGCTCTTCTTTGCGCACCAACACACGGTTGCCAAAGATCGGCACCTTGAAATTATTTTCAATTTCTTTGTAGTCGCAGTACACCCAAAAATAACGGCTATGCACAAAAATAACATTGAGTTTGCGCAACTGTTCCTGGATCTCCGGCTTTACGATGTCGCTAAAGGAGTCCACGACGATTACATGGTCAATGCAACCCTTATCGCCACGCGTTTTAAAGTGTTTGGCGTAGGTTTGTTCGCGGCCTTTTTGGGCCACGACCACCGTTTCAAAACCCTCTAGTTTAGCGCCGCGGCAGACATCCAAGGCACTATGGCCACCGAGGCTGGCGATACGCAGCTGCTTGGTGTCATAGCTCTGCAGGATTTGCTGCAAATCAGTCGATGTGACCATTACTCAAAATTTCCTCAAGCCGGTCTTGTTCAATGGCCATCTTAATTTCACGCGCCACACGACGGCCGGTGCTCATCGGCACGTCATAGCGCAGGTCAGTGTAGGGCGAACCACTGATATATGGGTTTGTCCCGGCCACAATGCGCGCTGAGATTTCAAAAACCAAGAACTGTAGTTCTGGCGTAACGATCGTTTCCAAACAAAACGGGCCGAACAAACCGCGTTTATCAATTTTGCGCGAGGCTTTTACGACGTCTTCACCCATCTTAAACATTTGCGGCAGCATAGACTCTCGGACAACCAGCGGCAAGTTACCCATGATGTTGTACGACGATTCAATATTGAGGTCCATTTGGTCTTTGGCGCCAATGCGACCGATAGAGTCAACATTGGTTTCGTAGCGGCGATCCAGGCTCATAATTTCGAGCTCATCGGTCAATGGAGAGTAGAAGTAGTGGATGTACATCGGTGCGCCCACGATGTATTCCTGGATAATATATTGCTTGCCAGGTTGTGCTTTAATCTTCTTCTTGAACTCGGCATCTGACTTGGCCAGGAAGAAACCTTTGCCGCCACCCGCACCAAAGAATTTGATAATAACTGGCCGGTCAATTTCCTCGGGCTGCTCGTAAATGCGGGGCAGGGCCAGGCCGGCTCTGGCTAGCCATTGGCGTTGCTTGCGCCGGTCTTCTTCCCAGGGCAAAATCTTTTTATTGCCAAAATAGAGCGCCTTAAATTTATCTAAGGCATCGAGGCCGAAAGCTGCGAAAAAGGAGCCATGCGGTACCAAGATAACCTTTTCGTCCAGCAGTTTTTGTTCATAGTTTTGAACGTCACTATAGGCGTTGAGGCCAATAATTTCATCAGCGACCTGGAAGGATTCGTACGGTCGAGTAGCGGTTTTAAGGCAAAGGACAATATTTTTGAAGCCTTCGTCACGGGCGCCTTTGAGGATTTGGAGCGCGGAGTGGCTGCCGAGTGTACCAATTTTAAAATCCTTGACTTTGTATTTCATACTCCCGCACGTCCCCTGTTAACAATATATCTAAAGAGTATACTCCGCCCTCTCGACCGGGCAAAATGAATTGCTAACAGTTAGTTCAGCCCCTGAAACATGTAAAGTTTGTTACAGACAGTTCTCAGTAACCCCCGTAAAGTACAGTTATAACCGAAGGGAAGTGTTTAATGACAAAACCGATGACCATCAGCCTCAGCACCATCGTCCTTGGTTTTACATTGGCCGGCGCCTTGTTACATTCCGCCGTTTTGTCATTTTTCATGGATACCTCGAAAGGCGTAACAGTCCTACGGGCCAGTATAATTGTCGTTTTGTGTATGTATACTTTTGCCGCACGAGCGCGGTATAAAGTAACGCAAATTGCAATGTTCGCCATGGGTGCCTTTTTGATCTATCTAGCCGTGAGCAGTCTGTTTACCGCTAAACTCTTTGGGGTAGTCACATATTACGCTTTGCCATTGGACGTTTTCTTTGCCATACAAACCGGCATTTTGTCATTACTGGTAGCTCTTGAGCAACCCGTGGTTATGAGTACAGCCCCACAATTGTCCGAACCTGACAATTCACACGACGTCGGTCCAGCCTTCAAAACCAAAACTGCTTAGACTATTGTGCGTTGGCGTGTATAGCAACTACAACATAGATTGGTGTATCGGTTGCACTATCTACGGGTGCATCCGTATAGAGTTCAACAGCGTAGCCAGCCTCGTCTATATTGGGCGATAGAACGCATTCACGGTGGCCATGGTTACTGTTCATCCAATCCTGCACTACTTGGTTAGGGTCGCTTGTAATAGTCAGATCCAAGTTTTCACAAGCATATGTTGCTGAAATGTCATATTGTTGAAAGTAGTCATTAAAAAATGTTTTGTCGGGGCTCTCATGAGCATAATATTGTCTGCTAACCATGTCGTTTGCACGCATGTGGGCAAGTTCATTGAGCTTCACGTCTGCTCTCAAAATTGGCCGCCCGGCCTGTGTACGCGCCTCGTTAATACGTTGCAACATCGCATCTACATTCGAATCGAGGGGAACAGACGTTGTATCAGCCAAGACGGCCAGTTTAGCGATGTCAGCCTGTTTAACGGGCACCTGTGCGTCGACTCGCAACAGCGTCAGGCTAAGTAGTGTAACAAAAAGACAATAGAACAGTATAAGCATACAGCCAATTACATTTCGTCTCATACAATTTACAATACCACAATTTTATTGTTTTGTATAGTATTTGTATCCGTTCTTTGTTCGCAGTAAACTGAGAGCACTAGGAGGTTCTTATGGCCAAAGCAGCGGATTTCAGCAACCTGACAGCTCTCTTTATCAACGGTACCCTCAAAAAATCACCCGAGCCCAGCCACACCGAGCGCTTGGTTAGCTTGAGTCGTGGCATCATGGAAAAGCAGGGTGTTAAGACCGAATTGATCAGATCAATCGATGAAGACATTGCAGTCGGCGTATGGCCGGATATGCGCGAGCATGGAGCCAAAACGGACGCCTGGCCGAAAATTTACAAGCAGGTGATGGCGGCCGACATACTCGTGCTCGCCGGCCCGATTTGGTTGGGCGATAACAGTTCAGAAATGAAGAAGGTGATTGAGCGCCTGTACGCTTGCTCGTCACTCCTCAATAAGGCAGGCCAGTACGCCTATTATGGCAAGGTTGGCGGCTGTCTTATTACTGGAAATGAAGATGGCATCAAGCACTGTGCCATGGATGTGCTCTACAGCCTACAACATCTCGGCTATGTTATACCCCCTCAGGCAGATGCCGGGTGGATCGGCGAAGCAGGCCCAGGCCCCAGCTACGGCGACAAGTTAGACGATGGCACGATTGTTGGGGTTGACAATGACTTTACCAACCGTAATACGACCTTTATGACTTGGAATATGTTGCACGTAGCAGCAATGCTTAAGAGTGCAGGCGGCTTTCCAGCCTATGGGAATCAGCGTAGCGAATGGGACGCAGGCGCCCGTTTTGACTTTGAAAACCCCGAATACCGCTAATTTTAGATGCGTCTGAGGGCTTCGATTGGGTCTTTGCGCGCCGCTTGCATGGCAGGTGTTATGCCAAAGATGATGCCAACGCACACCGATACCCCAACAGCAATGAGCATAAATGGCCAGGTGATCACCGGTTGGAGGTTCGTAAAGACCCTTATTAAAAAGTTGGTCAGCAGGGCAAAGATCACACCCAAGATGCCGCCAGTGCTACTCAAAACGACCGCTTCGGTCATAAACTGGTGCAAGATTTGACGGTTGGTCGCGCCGACGCTCTTCCGAATGCCAATTTCATGCGTCCGTTCGCTGACGGCCACCAACATGATATTCATAATGCCAATACCTCCGACAATGAGCGAGACTGCGGCGATGGCTGTGACCAGGCTGGTCAGTACATTGAGCAGCTTGCTGGCAATTACCAGGCTATCTTCAGGTTCAAGGACGCTAAAGTCAGTTTGTCCGCCGTGGGCAGTCTGCAGTGCAGTCGCGAGGTTTTGGGCCACTTGGTGGGTTTGCTGAGCGTCGGTAGGTCGTATCAACACTTCGTATGGCTGAAGCGCACCTGCGGTTAGTTGCTTGGCATAGTCGTAAGGGATAAAAATGGCGTTATTGTAATCAATCCCGGGCGTAAGGGGACTGGCAGCAAAATTGCTAAAGACACCTTCTACCAACACTTTTTGGCCACGTAGCTGGAACGATTTGCCAATAGGGGCGTCTTCTCTAAAAAGGTTTTCGGCCACCGTTTTGCCAATAACTGCGACCCCCGTTTTATTGTCTTTAGCCTCAAACATCCCGCCATAAAATATTTTCTGGTTCAAAGCAGTTGCCGCCTGATCGGACGTAGCAATAATCGTGGTATTTCGGTCACTGCCGGCAATATCCGTTTGTGGCACTCCTGGCACGACGGCGAAGGGAGCCGCCAATCTTACCCCCGTAGCGTGCAAGATGATCTGATAGTCAGCCTCATTAAGGTTAGTCCCCGAAAAGAGCGCCAAGAGATTGACGTTTGTAACTTTACCGCGTTGGTCGCGCTCAACA
>DATIHS010000100.1:0-1972 GCA_035480475.1 Patescibacteria group bacterium | reverse complement strand
AGACGTGGAGCACGGCTCATTACATGATCGTTTGCGTCAGAATGCTTCTCAAGCCGAACCCGATCAACAGCCGAGTGTTGTTGAGCCAGTACAAGAGCGACCTAGCTTTGAGCCAGGCAAATTTAAGACCGACACCTATGAAATCGATGGTCACCGTGTCAATAAATGGCAAGTCAGTGAAACGATGACTGCCTTAGGCCAAGCTGTCCGTGATTTGCATAACGCTAAACCTCGCCGCCAGGCTAAGGTTCTGCGCCAGATCCATCAACAATTTGGTAACTATCTCGGAGCAGATCAAATGACTGCCAGTGAAGTTGAGCAACGACTACGCGACGCCCATACTCAGCTCTTCGGTGCTTTTAGCTCAATACAGGGCTGGAGTGACCAAAACCGAGCACAATACTATCGGCGAGCTAGCAATTGGATGAATGGCGCTAAGCAGGATAAACTGAATGTGCCGATTAATGGCCTGCAAGTACCTGAACCTACGCCCGTCTTACCAATTCGTGAAGACGAACCCTACTCTGTTACTGCCGAAAACCTTTCAAGTGTTGTAGAACGCTTGCGTAACAAGGGTGGAGTCAAGTCTGATCAAGACCGGGCTGAACTTAATGGTGCTGTCCAAGCATTCGCTGACCGACGTCTGAATACACCTGCTGCAGTTAATGTTGATGAGCTTTTGCAGCGAACGCAGGATCTAGTCGCCAGTGGCCCAAGCCGAACCCGAGGTCGCGTCAAGCGTCTTCGTACCGGTGTCCGTAACAGGGCAGGCCGGGTAGCCCAGAACGTTCGCAGCCGACGCAACCGCGGTGGTGACGACGAAATCGACGCCGAAGTTTAACTTGGTTGAACCGAAAACTTTCTTAAACTAGTCCTGTACGACGGGAGCGTGTAAAATAGAACCATGTTCAAATTAGACAATGCCTTACTGGAAGAATTGGGTCTTGGTGGCTTGCCCACCGATGAAAAGAACAAGATGTTGGCGCATATCTACGAGACGCTGGAAATGCGCGTTGGTATGAAGCTGGCGGAACAGATGACAAATGAGCAACTCGACGAATTCGAGGGCTTTATTGACCGTAATGACGAAGGCGGAGCCCTCAAGTGGCTCGAGAGTAACTTCCCGAACTATAAACAAGTGGTAGCCGATGAGCTTGAGAAGCTTAAAGGTGAGATTAAACAAGCCGCACCCCAGATTGTGGCTGCTTCACAGGCTGCCTTGCAAATGCCACCCGCACCAGCTGCTAATACTACTATTCCTCAAGATCCGACGGCACCGGCCCCTGGCTCTGGTTCAACCATGCCTGCGCAAGGCCCTTTATCACCTCAGGCAACGGAGCCGCCATCGACCCCACCCGCGCCACCCGCTGAACCGCAGCAACCAGCCGCCTAAACCAGGCGGCTTTTTTTATTTGTTCAAATAACCACGGATAAAGTCGGCGCCGGTCATTTCCTGTTTGCCGGCCGGTTTGAGGTGGTCGAGCGTGAGGGCTTGTTTACCACAGTAAACAGTCAGCTCGTTGCCGTCTGTTATGGGCTCGCCTGGTGTGCCGTTTTTGTCTGTGACATGAGCCTCAGTGATAATGATGTCTTTGCCACCCAAGGTGGCTCGGCTCTTGGGCCAGTCAATAAAGGCGCGGACTTCGCGCTCGAGTTGGGCGGCTGGTTTGGACCAGTCGACCAGGCCGTCATCTTTGGTGAGTTTGCGCGAATAAGAGGTCTTGCGGCCGGTGATGGTTTGCGGGGCGCCTTGGCGGCGACCCTCGAGGTAGTTGGGCAACTCAGCCCGTAAAAGCATATCGCTCAGGTTAATGAGGTGTTCGGTGAGCACTGGGGTCGTGACGTTCGGTGGAAGTTCATACTCACCAAAGGCCAGCAGCGGGCCTTCGTCCAGAGCGGCAACGAGCAGCATGAGGCTGACCCCGGTGGTTGGTTGGCCGGAGAGGATGGCAAAGGTGATGGGGTCGGCGCC
>DATIHS010000099.1:0-2573 GCA_035480475.1 Patescibacteria group bacterium | reverse complement strand
GTCTGCACCGGCCTAGGCTCACGCTTGGAGGTCGATCCTGACCTTGTTATTCCTAACGGTCGCCTGACCATCGCCGAAGGCGCCATCCGTCCTTTTAACCGGATTAACAGCGACGCCTGGTATACCAAGAAAATGCAAGCCGTGGCCGACCGTTATGGTTTTGACCTGCACACTCCAACGGGACAAATGCGCAAAGAGGACCTTGACCGTATCTTATATGGCACGGGCAGCGAAAAATACCGTATTACCCTTGGTCTGGGCCGTTCGTTTGAAACGACTTACGAAGGCGTTATTCCAAACCTCGAACGACGCCATAAGGAGACGGAGAGTGACTTCATGCGTCGTGATATTGAACGTTTTATGCGCGAGAAACCATGCCACACCTGCCATGGCCTGCGCCTAAAACCCGAGGTTTTGGCCGTCACGGTCGTTGGTAAGTCAATTATGGATATCTGCCAGCTTTCGATTGACGATGCGGTAATTTTCTTTAACGGCATTAAACTTAATACCACTGAGCAACAAATCGCCCATCAAGTTGTGAAGGAAATTTGTGCCCGGTTGAAGTTCATGCAAGACGTGGGCCTCAACTATCTCAACCTGTTACGCAGTGCCGTAACTTTATCTGGCGGCGAAGCACAGCGCATTCGCTTGGCAACTCAGATTGGCTCTGGCTTACAAGGCGTATTGTATGTGCTTGATGAACCGAGCATTGGCTTACACCAACGTGATAACGCACGGCTTATAACGACCCTAAAACACCTCCGTGACCTTGGTAACACGGTGCTCGTCGTGGAGCACGACGAAGAGACCATCCGAACGGCTGATTATTTGCTCGATATTGGGCCTGGTGCCGGGATCCACGGTGGTGAAATCATTGCAGCGGGCAAACCAGACGAGGTTGCCAAGAGCCCAAAGAGTATTACTGGGCAGTACCTGCAAGGCAAAAAGCACATTCCGGTACCGCCAAAACGTCGGGCTGGTAATGGCAAAGCCCTCGTCATTAAAGGGGCCCGCGAAAACAACCTCAAAAAAGTTGACGTCGAAATTCCGCTCGGAAAACTGGTGGTCGTAAGTGGTGTTTCTGGCTCGGGTAAATCCTCGCTGATTAATGATATTTTAGCCAAGGAATTATCGGCGCGGCTGATGCGTGCCAACGAGGTGCCGGGGGCGCATGACGACATTGAAGGCATCCAGCAACTCGACAAAGCCATTATTATTGACCAGTCTCCCATCGGACGCACACCCCGCTCCAACCCCGCAACCTACACCGGTCTCTTCACCCCTATCCGCGAATTGTTTGCGAGCGTGCCAGAAGCCAAGTTACGAGGTTACGGTCCAGGCCGTTTCAGCTTTAACGTTCGCGGCGGGCGCTGTGAAAACTGCTCGGGCGACGGTATCATCAAAATTGAAATGCACTTTTTGCCGGATGTGTATGTACCGTGTGAAGTGTGCAAAGGAAAACGTTACAATCGCGAAGCACTCGAGATCCACTACAAAGGCAAGACCATCAGCGATATCCTCGAAATGACCTCAGAACAGGCCTTAGAGTTCTTTGAAAACATTCCGGCTATTGCCCGCAAACTGCAGACCATCGTGGATGTAGGTCTCGGCTACATAACGCTCGGCCAACCAGCCACTACCCTGTCTGGTGGCGAAGCCCAGCGTGTAAAACTAGCGACCGAGCTGTCGCGCCGCCCCACCGGGCGCACCCTTTATATCCTGGACGAACCGACGACGGGCCTGCATATGGATGATGTAAATAAGCTCCTTGGCGTGCTACATGCCTTGGTCGAAGCTGGCAACAGTATGGTTGTGATCGAGCACAACTTAGATGTCATCAAAAATGCTGATTGGCTTATTGATATGGGTCCCGAAGGCGGGGAAGCAGGCGGGGAAATCATTGCAACTGGCACACCCGAACAAGTCGCCAAAAATGCCAAATCATACACCGGCCAATATTTAAAACGAATGCTATGAAAGATGACCTTGACCGTGCCCTTGAGCAACTTGCCGAAAAGTCTGGCCTTGCCAAAAACCGGCCACCCATAACCGAAGGGCATCCACCCATGAGTGTGCACGACTATTTGCATAAATTTGCCCGCCAAATGATTGAAACGGCGATGCAACCAACGGATGAGCTACGCGAAAGAGTTGCTTATGGCAACCTAGCATTAGCAGCCATTCTGTGGCAGGAAGAGCAATCGGACAGGAGCCCTGATCTGCCTATTATTATGCGGACTGCTATCTTTGAGGAAGCAATCCAGATGCCCGACGTCCACGGTGCGGTAATGCCACCTCGTATTTTCGAAGACGCCGAGTCAGTAGCTGATAAGGTTACACGCTCTCTACCGAACTTACCAACAGAGACAACTCCAGTTGAGCTACTGCGCCTACTCGACGAGGGTGCCATTCACTACGGGTTTGAAACTACTTCCAGCAATTAGCCTTTGCGTTGCTTTTCCCAGAGGGCTTTGCCGATGTGGTAGAGCATTGGCGAAAAGCTAAGGACCGAGGCGGCGAGAACCACAGGCAAAATGTAATGGTCAATGTTGGGAATGCGGCTGCCAAACCAA
>DATIHS010000098.1:0-3549 GCA_035480475.1 Patescibacteria group bacterium | reverse complement strand
TGAGGAAAAGCTCATGGAACTCATGGGCGGCGAATCGATTGAAACCCGCACCAGTATCCTCAAAAAAAGCATTATGCCCGGTGTAACCGTACGCCAACGGGTGAAGAATAACTGGGAAATGTGGGGAGCCAAAGGCCTTTTGATGACACACTGGTGGTTTGAAATTGGTGTCTCGGCGCTCATTGCGCCACTGAGTTTTAGCGAAGTCTTACCAACCAAGGCGGACGTAGCTGCGTTTCAGAAAAAAGGTATCCAAAAGTGGTTCCGCGAAACGGCCCGTGAGGTTGCCGTATTGGATATGTACGAAAATTATTATCGAAAGGGCTGGACACCGCGTCTTGCTTATCAAGTTCGGCACCGTCTTGGCCCAACCCTTATTAAAACAGTCACACTCAGCTGGTACGGTGCCCTTATCGAAGCCGGCTTGGTGACGCCATGAGGATCATCGCTGGTCGTTTGGGTGGCCGGCAGTTTAACAGTCCCAACGGCCACCGTACCCATCCGATGAGCGACAAAGTCAGAGGCGCTTTATTTAATGCATTGGGTGACATAGCCGGTTTGACCGTGCTCGATGCCTTTGCCGGTTCCGGAGCCCTGAGCTTTGAGGCTATCAGCCGTGGCGCAGCAACAGCTTTGGCAATCGATGTGGATAGGCAGGCAGCCGCTAGCATCAAGCAGAATAGTAAGTCGCTAAACCTCGGTAGTCGTGTGAAAGTTATCCAGGCCAACACTTCCTCTTGGTTGGAAACAAATCCCAACGCCCGCTTTGACCTCATTTTCTGCGACCCTCCCTACGACCAGTTGCAAGAAAAGCTCATTGAAAAACTCGCCTCATGCCTGAAGCCGGAGGGGCTACTAATCCTTTCATGGCCGGGCAAAGCGCGGCTTCCTTCCCTCGAGTCATTGAGTTTAATCGACCAAAAAAATTACGGCGACACCCAACTAGCGTTTTATCGCCCATCTGAGCTAGAATAACTGTGACGCGCGAGTGGTGGAATTGGTAGACACGCTAGTTTTAGGAGCTAGTGCCGCAAGGCGTGGAGGTTCAAGTCCTCTCTCGCGCACCAATGAGCAATCAGGAGCAACTATGGACCCGAGCATTTTTGGATCGTTGTTAGGTAATCTTGGCATCAGCCCAGACTTTTCTAATCGCTCCGACCAATCGCCCAACTCCAACAATCGCCAACGCAATAAAGTTAAAAACGGCAATCAGCTGGTCATTAATGTCAATGGCGTTCAGGCTGAAAAGCGTTCAAAGACGAAGCCAACCAGTGGAACGTATAAAGAGGGTTATCACGCCGTTTTTCTGGATAATAACCAGGTTTATTTTGGCAAATTGCAACGTTTTGCCGACACTGCCATTTTTATGACGCTAACAGGCGTCTATTATCTGCAAACAGTTGACGACTCGGCAGTCCTCAATGTTGATCTGGTCAAACTTGGTACTGAAATTCATTCGCCCGAAGACAAATTGCACATCAACATGTCACATATCCTTTTCTGGGAAAAGCTGCAAGACGACGGTCCAATCGTTACTGCCATCCTTAACAGCATAGACCGATAGACAATATTGACATAAGTGGTATAATGTTCTCATGATTTGTTTTAAGTCTAACCAGTCTCATCTGCGTACATTGCCGGAGCGCGTCGGTTAGCTTTCTCTTGTTTTGAAATACTAACGCCGGACTCGCTCTGGCGTTTTTGTTTATTTGACTTACATAAAGGAGAATCACATGGAAATGTGGAATACCGAAGAGATATTGCGGGAAGCCTGCTTTTGTGGGCTTCCCAAACCATACACATTTAATTACACTTTGGAGTAAACATGAGCTTATCAACACAACCTATTAAAGGCGCGCGGGACTTTTACCCGGAAGATATGCGTCTGGAGAAATACATTTTTGCCAAGTGGCGCGAAGTGAACGAACGCTTCGGCTATGAAGAATATGACGCCCCAATTTTGGAGCCGACGGACCTGTATTTGAGTAAAGGTAATGAAGAGATTGTTACCGAACAAACGTACAGTTTTGAAGATCGTGGTGGGCGGAAAGTTACTATGCGTACCGAGATGACACCTACGGTGAGTCGGATGGTAGCGGCACGGCGGCAAGAACTGGCCTATCCATTGCGATGGTATTCAATACCACAATGTTGGCGCTACGAAAGAATGCAGCGCGGCCGAGGCCGTGAGTTCTACCAATTGAACGTGGACCTTTTTGGTATAGAAGGCCTGCAAGCTGAGTACGAGATCATCAATAATGCCGATGCTGTTATGCAAGCTTTCGGGGCCGAACGCAGTATGTACACCATCAAACTCAATAGCCGAAAGTTAGTTGATTTTGTCTTGAAAGATTGGCTTGGACTCGATGCTACACAGGCGGCAACGCTCACAAAGTTGATTGATCGCATGGCCAAAATGGAGCGTGGTGAATTCTTGGGCAAACTGGAAGCTCTTTTTAGCCCTTCGCAACGTGAAGCTGGAGCACAAAGCCAGCTACAGTCGTTTTTAGAAGTGTCTAAACTTGAAGCACTGCCTGATGAACTCAAAAAACGCAAAGAGGTGGCTGAATTAAGTGCCCTTATGTCCATGCTGGCTGAAGATGGTATATCCAACCTCGTTTTTGACCCTAGTCTCATGCGCGGTTTTGACTATTACACCGACATTGTCTTTGAAGTTTTTGACAATGATCCGGCCAATAATCGCAGTATGTTTGGCGGTGGCCGGTACGACGGCCTCTTGACTCTGTTTGGGGCTGAGGCCTTGCCGGTAGTTGGCTACGGCATGGGTGATATTACGTTGGCTAATTTTCTGGAAACGCATGGCTTGCTGCCGTCCCTTGACTCCGAGACGAGCGTCTATATCGTCACCATCGGTTCGGTTGAGCGCGAAGCCCAGAAAGTTGCCAAGCAATTACGCGACATGGGCTTGGACGTTGCTATTGATACGACGGGCCGTAAACCAGACAAACAAATCAAAGCGGCGGTCAAAAAAGGCATTCGGTATGCCATGTTTGTTGGTGAAAAAGAGCTTGCGAGCGGCCAGTTTGTTATGCGTGACTTGCAAACTAGCCAAGAAGAAACACATGGGCTCGAGCGTCTTGTTAGCCTGGTTAAGGACTATCGCAGCCGCCCATGACTGCAACCAACCATGCTTTAACGGGGGCAATTATCGGCTTGGTGGTAGCGCAACCGGCTCTTGCGCTACCTGCGGCCTTACTGTCCCACTTTGTTTTGGATACTATCCCGCACTTTAAAACTTCAGTACCGGACAAAATAGCTTACAAAACCAAAGCCTACCGTAATTATCTTATTGGCGAAGCTTTGCTGTGTTTCTTGCTTGTTCTAACACTTGTTATAAAACAGCCGTTTCACTGGTGGGTAGCCGCCATTTGTGCTTTTTTAGCCGCGTCACCTGATCTCTACCACTACCGCTACTTTATTATTCTTCGAAACGACAAACGCTGGCGGCCGAACCTGTTTGAAAGATTCTCTTCACGTATTCAGTGGTTTGAGCGTCCGATTGGTGCGGTTGTCGAAGTTGCGTGGGCT
>DATIHS010000097.1:0-5498 GCA_035480475.1 Patescibacteria group bacterium | reverse complement strand
AAAAAGACTTCTCTCTAAAATAAGCCTTCCAACGTAACTGCTGCTAATTCTAGATTTGTGAAGTCTTTATATGCTACGCATATGTCATGTATAAATCTGCGTCAATAAGCAACATCTCCTATATCATCACTTGTAGTTGTTGTCATGTGTAGCCATTTACGGTAGTTGACTGAATGAATATCATTCTTTTTCTGCTCCAATTAAAAGGTTCTAAGTCAGGTTGGTAATAGTTTAGCTCTGTTGGAAATAGAAGTAGAGAATGCGACATACCAAGTATTAAACTGTTCTTGGACTTGGTTCCAATAATTTACACTCAAGTCCACCACACTTGATTATTCAGATGCTAAGCTGCTTCTTGCTCGTCTAAACGCATCACGAAACAGACGGCGGATTCGTTGATAGCCCGCACGTACTCAGGATCCATATTAAGCGCTGAGGGTGAAGTTAGTTCATTTAAGACTTCCAGGAAGCTATGGCTTTCCACCTCGAACCCAAATTTCTCAAAATAATTTCTAGCTTCTGCTTCGTCAACAAACAAATTGTCAGCCACATTGATCCCAGTCACTTCTGAAATCTTCTTGCGGCGGTCGGCCATGACATCTTCTTCTTTATACACAACTTGGGGCAGGGAAATATCTGAGGTTATCCAAACGCCGCCAAATTGTTGCAGCAAGGCTTTGACATTTTCGGCATAGGCGGCCTTTTCTTCGAATGTCAGATAACGCAATAAGCCCTCATTCATCACCACTAAAGGTTTGTCCGGATCAAAACATCTGCCCAGTGTCAGCATATCGTCACGAGTAACCGCACTACCAGGTTCAATAAACAGATTTGGGCGGTGTGGTAGCGTTCCTTGTTCTTCCAACGCCTGCACAATATGCCGCTTGTCAGTTGTCATGGCAGGCAGATCAGTTTCCACATACGTTACGTTTGGGTCCTCGGTCATTTCCATCCCCCTAGTTGAAAGCCCCGCCGCAACTTCCAGCACTTGTTTAATGCCGGTTGTATTGATAAGCCGGTTCAACAGTTTGTGCCGGGCTTCAAACTGTGGCGCTAAACCGGTGTCTTTCATAACCGCCATCACTGCGGCGGAATCACCTTCGCCGCGCATGTCATCAATCGCTTGAAATACTTCCCGAGCGTAAGGGATGTCTGTGAAAGTACGGCCATAAGCCGTCAACCAACCTGTGGGAATAATATTGTCGTAATGTGTTTGCGACGCTTGTTCCGGACCAGCTTCAATGTCCTCCATGGACTAGCTATTATACTTTGTCCTGCAAAGTTTTTCCTGCAATCTACAAAAAAGCCCCGGCTTCACACCGGGACTTTCTTTGGCAGCAGCCTGCCCTGCTAGTCGAGGAGTTGGTCGGTCATATGGTTAGCTGCATCCTTGGTCTTATGGCGCAAATCTGCCATGTCATGTTGCAGTTTGCCCCTCATCTCCAGCCTGTGGTTATGTGTTACCTTGCCGGTTAGCTCCTTGGCTTTACCACTCATTTTGTCCATCATATCACTCATGGTTGACTCCTATACTTCCCGATCAACACGGTTACCGAGCGTTAATAAACGGGCGACCATCCAGGTCACAAAACCCCAGAACAAAATGGCAATCAGGGTCTCAAACTCAAACCTCACAATCCCAATCTGTTCCTGGTAGTTAAAGAGACCAAAGAACGGGGCGACGAACGGGTGGCTGACGCTATAGATGAAACTGGCGAATGCGTTAGCCCGGTTAGCGCCCAGCAGTGACAGAAGGAAACGAATGGCTAACAGCGACATGATAACACCACCTACCAGAGTAACAACTCTGGCGACAATGTTCATACCATCGCTGGTACGCTCCACAACCATATCCGGATCACGGACGGCCCGGCCTCTATACTCACGATACACTTGTGCCATAACTACATACTCCTGTTTAGGTGCCTCTCCATACTAACCCTTCCAGAGGTAGCGGTCTGTAACAATTTCTACTGTGTGGAGGTGGTTTTTATCGCACGTTCAAGAATGCTTAAGAGGTCGCTGGTACTCCGGGCCGCCATAAGTTGTTCTCGCAATTCTTTGGCGCCGTCAAAGCCATTTATATAGATTTTGCAAAACTTATTAAGGGTTATGACTTTCCGCTCGTCATGTTGCCACGTACTCGCAAAGAGTTCCACGTGCCGTTTGTATAGCTCCAGCCGCTCGCGCGGTGCCATGTCTAGCCACGGTGAATTTTTGGCAAAGACGAAGGGGTCGCTGAAGATACCGCGGCCAATCATAATACCGTCCAGATCGTGCTTTTGAGCGAGTTCAAGCCCCTGTCGGCGCGTTAAGACATCGCCATTGCCGATGATCTTCGTAGCAGGGAAGAGCTGGTCACGAAGTGCCCTAACCTCGGCAATTTTGTCCCAGTCAGCCGGAACTTTACTCATTTGTTTCTTGGTACGTCCATGAATAGTTAACGCGTTAAGTTTCTGTCTAAGGAGGAGTTCATGCCAGCTTAGATCGACTTGGTTGTAACCCAGGCGGGTTTTGGCAGAGACGGGCAGGGAACCACTCCCCTCCTGGGTCGCCTGGATAATCTCCACTGCCCTGGCCCGGTTTTCCGGCAAAATAAAGGCCGAGCAAGCGCCATTTCGGGCCACATTTTTATCTGGGCAACCAAAGTTCAGGTCAATACCGTCATAGCCCATTTGCCCAAGTTCCTGGGCCGTCTTATAGAAATGCTCGGGGTTAAGACCCCAGATTTGGGCAATAATCGGATGTTCATGCTTGCTATCGAGGCGTAAGCGTGGCAAGGTCTTTTCCCTTCCCTGGCTTTGTAAGGCCTCCACATTTACAAACTCGGTAAAAAAGAGGTCAGGCGGTGCGCAACTAGCCACCACCTGGCGAAAAACCGTATCAGTGACGTCATCCATTGGCGCCAATACAAAAAACGGCTTAGGCAGCTTGTTCCAGATGTTAACTGGCTTCACTAATTTGAGCCCGCTCTTCATCTGTTGCGACAATATTTGCAACAACAGCTTCATTGTCACTAAGGTACTTCTTTGTTTCTGCAATTCGGGTCAATATAAAGGCCCATTTATGGCCATAATATTGGTGTGCTAGCTCAAGCATTGCGCGAAAATTTTGGACGCGTTCAGCGGGGTGACCATTCAAATATAGGCGCTTTTGCAGAATGCGTACTGCGCGTGCCGCCTGTTCTGCTGACCATTGTTTATTATTACCGATGGCATCGAGCATATCACCAAACACCGTTAGACGCAGGTGTTCGAATCGATCTCTTACTGTTTCGTGCGTCCCTCGGGATAGATTACGATTCCGAGTCATTTCTAAAAATTTATCGATCACTTCTATACGGGGCAGAATTTCATCTCCCAAATATGCTTCCATTAATGGCGCTTTCTTGGAAACTTGTCGAACTGCAGCCCGATTGGCCGCAGCCACATCCTCGTCTGTTCGTGCTTTGGCAACAGGATCACCCGTTTCTTTCTGTAGTTTTTTATCGCGAGCTGCTAATACACCATTGTAAGCACTGCGGCCAAGCATGCTTACGTGTCGTGAAAATAAACCATATTCTATAGGTGTAAGTGATAGTCTCACCCACACACCCCGTTCATCGCCTGACGGGTAGCTAACTGTACTTTTACCAGGCATATTGGGTTTTGCTTGCAGGGGGCCTTGTTGACTTGAGCCAACCAAATATAGGAATTTTTCTAATTCCTGAGGTGCGGCAGACGCAACCGCTTCATCCGGAATATCGTCAAAGTCGGCTGGGTCAAGACCTTGAAACTCAGGTGTTAAAACGTGCACCAGGGCCACACGTGGTTCACGCGCGCTTACTTCTGGTCCTTGCTCTATAATTGGCTGGGGTTTTGCCACAATACACGTCCCTTAAAAATAGGTATTATACAATTGAAAACGTAATTGTGCTAGAAACTTATCAACGGTGGCGCTGTTGCCGTTGACGTTCCATGTTTTCAGCATATTCGCGAGCAAGAGCAAGATTGCTATACGTGACTTGACCAAAACCCTTTAAGAAATCACCCGCTTTGATTAGTGTTTCGCCTGTTTCAAGGTCGGCATACCGGCCTTCCCGTTCAAGCACCGAATGCTTGCCCAGCTGGCCGTCGTGACGACGCTTAGTCTTGGCGGCTTCCTTAACGCTGGCCATTGTCGCATCGTCTGGTACGTCAGGTACAGCTATTTCTTGTGGCGGCTCAGGATAGCCAACCCCTTCGACAATATGAACGTCAGTTTCGTCTAAAGCTGGGTCAGTGACACCGCTTCGCACAACTTCAGTACCAAACAGGAACCCTTGGTCTGCTGACCCTTCTGGTGTTGGTTGTGGTTGTGCGGGTGAAGGCATAACCACAATATTATATCACGCTTATGCAAATTTAGCAATAAGGGTTACTCCCAGCGGAAGACGCGAAAGGCAATCAAGTAGACAATCACAATCCAGACGGCCATCATACCCAACTGCGGGCCGAGTTGTGTCAGGTGCTTACCCTCAGTCGTAATCAAGCGTATACCATCAATAACGGGGGTCAGCGGCAGGAAATTAGACACCTTCTGTAGCCACTGCGGCATTAAAAAGCGGGGGAAGAATGTACCGGACAGGAAGAACATTGGAAACACAAGAATGTTAGTCAATGGCGCAGATTGGTTCTGGTCTTTTGCCCAACCACCTATGGCCAGTCCAATCCCAAGGATGGTAGTGATACTCAGGATAATGAAGGGTATGAGCTCTAGGACGTTACCGCTGATCTTCAGATGGAAGACCAACATTGCCACAATAAACATCAGTAGGATAGAGAGGAGTCCAATGAAAGCCTGGGAAATAACGTTGGCTAGGAAATATTGCCACACCTGCAAGGGCGTCGTGTGTAATCGCCGAAGCACGCCGCTCTTTTTGAGTTCCGGGAAGTAGTTAACCGGACCAAAAATGCCTAAGCCGATGATACTAAAACCAAGTAGGCCAGCAAAGGTGTAGTCAAACTGGCGTAAGCTCTTGGTGTTGAGTTGTTCGCTGCTGACTTTGAAAGGCGCATCGCTCTTCACGAACTGTTGGTTAATACCGGCAAAGGTAGCATCAAGCACGGATTGCAGGGTTTGGGCCGCCGATTGGCTGTTGTTGGTGTAGTAAATCTTGGCCTCACCTGAAGGGTATTGGCCGTTTTTAACAACACCAAAGTCGGCAGGCAAAACGACGGCGGCATCTAGCTGACTGCGGCTCATCTTCTCCTGCGCGTCGTTAAGCGACGCCAGGGAATTATCTATCTTTAAGGCTTTGTTGCTGTGGGCCTGTTCGACAAATTGCCTGGAAAAATCACTGTTGGACTGGTTAATTAAGGCAATCTTGAAACTAACGCTGCTTTGCCGACCAAAGAGACCGCCGAAGATAAAGAGGAAAATCAAAGGGAAAAGAAATATAAAGAAGATGGCGGTTTTGTCACGGAAAGCGCGTTTAATGGAGATTCTGGCAAAGGTTATGACAGGTAGGAAAGCTTTTT
>DATIHS010000096.1:0-4236 GCA_035480475.1 Patescibacteria group bacterium | reverse complement strand
GAATGTGAAGCAACACGCCAACCGCTTACGGCATCCCGACGGCGAGAACGGGGATCACGTGACGATACACGCACCCGGCCGCTGAGCGTTCGGTGGTCTAGTTTGATTTTGGGGCGATGCTCCATGTGATCCACTTGGTTTAAGCTATTTTTGTCTCAAAAAATTGGGCGCGTACGCTTATAAATTGACACCTACCACTATCTGTTAGCTCTTATGCTTTGTCAAGCACTTTTATACTATACTTGCCTACCCTACAACTACTTTTTGGGGCTAGTTGTAAAGACTGGTGAGCCGTACTCTGGGATAACCGTTTGATCATTTTCGCCTGCACGGAGACGTTCAAGGCCAGTTTCAATCCACCTTTCTTGCGTCCCCACAATAGGTGTTCCCAGACTGTAGGCCATTGCGTTTGCACAGCTAATACCTATGCGTAATCCTGTAAAACTTCCTGGACCGCGGTAAACGACTATACCACCCACATCATCCCAAGTTAATTTCTGTTGCGAAAAAAGGGTTTTAATCTGGTTGTGGATTGTTTTGGTGAGCGCACGGTGGGCTTCCCAGGTTGCATAGCCAAGTTGTTGCTCGTCCTTGTAGAGACCAATTTCTGCTTCAGGTTTGTCGGTACGGATAGTAAGGATAATCATGGCATGAGGTATTGTAAGTGATTTGGGGTGTTGCAGGTAAGTTTGCGTTTGCCATCTGCGGTTTTTTCAATCTGGATGGTAAGGCGTTCAGGTGGTAAGGCGTCGTGTACTATATCGCCCCACTCTACAACCACTACTGCATGCGGGTCTACCAAAATGTCGTGTAACTCAAAAGCGACCAAGCCCGCTTCATTTAACCTATAGAAATCAAAGTGGTGAATATCGCACTTGGTTGCAGGATACAATTTTGAAATTGTGAAGGTCGGGCTTCCCACTACGGCTGGACTGCCTGCACCGCGTGCTATGCCACGCACCAGGGTTGTTTTACCACCGCCAAGATCGCTGATAAGCTCAATGACTTCACCCCCTTTCAACTTCTGTCCGAGCTGTTCGCCGAAGGCTTCGGTAGTGCCGGAATCGGCGGATAAGGTTGAGTACGTCCCTTCGGTATTCATATGTTGCATATAGTAGCGTGAGGCCACCGACTACAGCAAGTACGGCAGTGTGAAGTGGTGCTGGTTGTGGCGGAGATAAGGAGCTTGAATTACTTGCTGTTGAAGCTGTTTTAGCAGCTTTAGGAGCGGTCGTTTTTGTGGTAGTTTTGGTACTTTTTGTTGGTGTTTTGGTAGTAGTCATTTTCGTACTGGTCGTTTTCTTAGTACTCGCAGTCACAGTACTTTTGGTCTCATTAACGGTCAGGACGTTTGGTTGTCCAGGCGTAGGTGTTGTGGTCCACTGCCAAGTAGTGTCGATCAAAGCCCATGCCTCCCCTTCACTTGCAGTTTGGTAGGCAGCTGTTTCGGCTACGATGTGACCAGTTGCATCCAGCAAACGGACGCGTCCGGCCGTATTAGATAGAGTGTCCCCGGTTTGGGAAACGTAAAATGCTTGATAGCTGCCTGGGGGCAAGCTTGCCTCACCAACCGTGTAGCTGTAGCTAAAGTTAGTGCCTGATTGCAAACGGTAGCCGTTTATGTCAATGGTTTGGTCGCCACTGTTGTGCAGTTCTATGTATTCATCTTTGCTATCCACAGCGGGAGAGGCAGGGTTTGGTAGTAACTCAGTAATTTGCAGCGTGGTGGCTGTGGTGTCACCCGCCACTGCTGTGTCGGTTTCAGTTGGTGTTGGTGCATTGTTTGATTCGCTTGATTCAGGTAAGGTTGCTTCGATTAAAGGTTGTGTCGTCGCGTCCAGTAACGGAATGACCGGCTCAGGTTCAGGAATAGGTAGCGGCAATAGCGTATCGCCGTGTGGCGTAGGCGCCAATAGGCTCCAGGTAGGATTATTTACTAGGTAATGTCCGTCGGTGGTTTTACCCCTTTGAAAACTTTGGCTCTTGGTAGCTGTTGTGTTTGGTAGGTACAGGGTAGGAGCAGAGGCTGCACTTTGGGTAGCTGTCCAGGCCAGTTGGTCAATAGTTGTATTGTTACTATCCAATAGCCGCAAAAGCCCGCCGCTGTCTGACAAACTCGCAAAGGGAGACTTTAGCGCATGTGCTAGGTTTGGGTCGGCTTCATTTTTAGCCAAAACGATACTCTGGTTTGCATTTAGCAAACCAGTGGCAATGACGGCTTTATTGAATTGGTCGGGTGTCGCCGTGGGTGAATTTGCGTAGGCAACAAAGTAATCATTCAGCGAGACTGAGTAATCAGATACGTTCGTGATTTCTATATATTCGTCAAAGCCAGCTGTATCGTTACGTATTTTTACTTCAGAAAAGACCAACGATGGTGCTTCTGCCTGTACAAATTGTGGCATTCCAACAACGGCCACCAGCACAATTACACAGCCCAAAAGACATTTTCCAACCATATTCTCAGTTTATATTAAGCTTATACTTAGTTGCAAGCATTTGTCCACATGTTTGCTTACACTCGCTGCTTATGGAGTCGTTTATACTGAAGCTATGTTGCAATTGAGCGCCGCGCTTATGGACCAGCCAGTCTTATCCCTTCGGACGGGGGGACAAGTGGCAGTGGCAAGTGAGCCGATTATTAACCCAGACAACCTTAAGGTTGAGGGGTTTTACTGTGTGGACCGGTTTGAAAACAAAACGCTCATCCTTTTGGCGCAAGATATTCGAGACAGCTTTAAACAAGGGCTAGTGGTTAATGACCATGAAGTTTTGGTCGGACCTGAAGAATTAGTTCGTTTGCTGCCAGTCATAAAACTAAAGTTTGCTTTGCTTGGCAAACCAGTTTTTACTGTCAATAAGCAACGGCTCGGTAAGGTCAGCGATTATGCAGTGGATGACATTGCCTTATTCGTCCAAAAGCTTTATGTGAGCCAAAGTATTATAAAAAGCTTTAGCGGTGGTAACCTGAGTATCGACCGCGGTCAAATCGTAGAGATTACCGACCGCAAAATTGTTGTGCAAGATCCGCTCCGAGGCGTAAAATCAGCAGTGCCCGCCCCTGCCACACCGACTGCTTAATCCTCAGCCTTCATGGCTTGCTTAATATCGTCATAGTTGTAGCCTTGCCTGGCTAAATACTGCATTAATTTGAGGTCGTCTTGATATTTGGTTTGTTTACGTTTGCGCGTTACTAGTTCGCGCAGGACATCTCGTTCATCGGCGGTGTCCTCCTCTAAGACCTGGCCAATTACATCGTCGTTGATCCGCTTTTGCCGAAGTTCCTGCTGGAGCCGACGCACACTGGTAGCTTTTAATAGCCGCCGGTTTGCCACCCAAGCCTGGGCGAATTTGTAGTCATCAACGTAGCCATACTGCCGTAATGTTTCGATAGCCTGGTCGATAACGTCTTCTGAGTAATTTTTGCGTTTTAGGTAATCTTTCAGCTCCCACTCGCTGCGCAAGCGTCGTGATATCTGGCCGAGCGCTTGATAGCGTGCCTTATCAAGCACACTATCGTCTTTGAGCTTCGTAAACTCATCCTTACTCAGCATTTGGCCATTATGCAAACCAAGCCGCAACAGTTCCGCTTCCGAAAAGGCACAGCAGTATTTTCCGTCCACATAAATTGAGTAGCGGTCTGCCCGTTTCACTTGCTGTTTGATGGCCGTAATGGTCACAGCTTATTCTTCTTTTTTGGCGGCCTCAGTTACTTTTTTGGCAATTTCGTCTAAGACTTTGGGGTTATCTTGTAAATACTGTTTGGCAGCCTCGCGGCCTTGGGCAATTTTTTCACCGTTATAGGCAAACCAGGCACCACTTTTTTCGACAATGCCACGCCCGGATGCCAGGTCGAGTACATCACCGGCGCGGCTAATGCCTTGGTTGTACATAATGTCGAATTCGGCTTCACGAAATGGTGGGGCAATCTTATTCTTAACCACCTTTACACGGGTACGGTTACCAATGACCTCATCGCCTTGCTTGATTTGCGCAATGCGGCGGATATCCATACGGACCGAGGCATAAAATTTAAGGGCATTACCACCAGTTGTCGTTTCAGGGTTGCCGAACATGACACCAATTTTCATACGAATCTGGTTAATGAAGATAACTGTGGCTTTGGAGCGTGAAATAACACCAGTTAGCTTGCGCAAGGCCTGGCTCATAAGACGGGCTTGTAGGCCCATGTGGCTGTCGCCCATATCACCTTCAATTTCCGCTCGTGGTACTAAT
>DATIHS010000095.1:0-2860 GCA_035480475.1 Patescibacteria group bacterium | reverse complement strand
GATATCCTACTTCTCAGCAATGGTCACTGTACCCCTGTACGATACGTAACTATGGCGCATGCGGGCTACTTTGAACGCAAGGAGCTAATGACTTTGCGCAAATTTGGTTCTCGCCTCCAGGGGCACCCTGAGCGCCTGCGATTGCCAGGGCTGGAAACAACCAGTGGTCCGCTTGGTAGCGGCTTAAGTCAAGCCTGCGGTATGGCCCTGGGCCTTAGGATGAACAAACAGCAACACCGCTGGGTTTACGTTGTTATGAGCGATGGTGAGCAAGATGAGGGCAATACCTGGGAAGCGGCTATGCTAGCCGCCAAGTATAAGCTAAACAACATTATTGCCATAACTGATAGAAACAATATTCAAATCGACGGGCCAACTGAGTCTGTCATGCCGCTGGAAGACTTAAAAGCCAAATGGGAAGCTTTTGGCTGGCATGTCATTGAGATTGATGGCAATGACATTGAAGCTGTAATTGATGCTTGCGCCATGGGACGAGCAATTGTAGAAAAACCAGTTATGATTTTGGCGCACACTATCCCCGGCAAAGGTGTGGATTTTATGGAATACGACTTTCATTGGCATGGCGCCCCGCCTAATCATGAACAAGCCATTGAGGCACTGAAAGAACTACGTACGTTGCGCGGAAAAATCCGGAGTGAACATGAATAGTCGCTCGTTTTTGGCTAAAAAATGCGCTTTACACGCAGGTTTTTCCAGGGTTGGACCTTGGAAAAACACCGGCTGCACTTCGCGTGACGCATTTTTTAGCCAAAAACTCGCTTGCGAGGTAAGTAATGGCTGACTTAAGTCTAATAAAAGATATTTTAGCTAAAAACATAGCCACGGAGCCGATTCGCAAAGGTTTCGGTAGGGGTTTGTTGGAAGCTGGCAAGCGCGATGAAAATGTTGTTGCGGCCTGCGCTGATCTGACTGAATCAACTCAAATGCACCTATTCAGAGAGGAATTTCCGGATAGATTTGTGGAAGTTGGAGTAGCCGAGCAAAATCTAGTCACGGTTGGCTCGGGTTTGGCGGCCCAGGGCAAAATCCCGTTCGTATCAAGCTATGCGGCCTTTAGTCCAGGTCGCAATTGGGAGCAGATCCGCACCACCATTGCCCTAAATGACCAACCTGTCAAGATTGTTGGCTCACATGCCGGCGTCTCTGTTGGGCCAGATGGCGCTACTCACCAAATGTTAGAAGACATAGCTCTAATGCGCGCTTTGCCAAACATGATTGTAATAGCGCCGGGAGACAGCAAAGAGGCCGAAAGGGCAACGCTAGCTATGGCTAAAAACAAAAAACCGAACTATATGCGCCTGGCCCGCGAAGCCACGCCAATCATAACTACAGATAAAACGCCATTTGAAATTGGCAAAGCCTATATTTACGCCGAAGGCGCGGATGTGAGTCTTATTACTACAGGCACCATGACTTACCAGGCATTGGTGGCCGCTGAAAAGCTATATAAACAAGGCATTGACGCCGAAGTGGTCCATGTACCGACAATTAAGCCGCTAGATAAGGAAACCATTCTGAAAAGTGTGCGTAAGACGCGTGCCGTTATTACTGCCGAGGAAGCCCAGATAAATGGCGGGCTTGGTGGGGCTATTGCCGAGCTTCTTGGGGAAGAATTACCCGTTCCTTTGCAACGTATCGGTATGCAAGATAGGTTTGGCGAATCTGGAGAACCAGAAGAGTTGCTTGAACATTTTGGCTTAACTGCTAAGCATATAGCATTAGCGGCACACGCTATAATGGAAAGAAAGGAAGTGGGTGGGCATGGACACAACTGAACTTGAACGTATAGCTAAACAGCTGGTACACCCAGGCAAAGGGATCCTGGCGGCCGATGAGAGTAACGCCAGCTGCGAAAAGCGCTTTCAAGCAGTTGATGTAGATTGTAACCGCGAAACACGACGCCAATACCGCCAAATTTTGGTAACCGCACCCGGTAGCGGAGATTATTTGAATGGCATTATTTTCTTTGATGAAACTTTTTGGCAGGCCGACGATAATGGCAAGACTTTCACCGAAATCGCCAAAGAACGTGGCATCTTACCTGGCATTAAGGTTGATGAGGGATTGGTTGACTTGCCTGGTTTTGCTGGGGAAAAAGTCTCTAAAGGCCTAGATTCCTTGCCGGAGCGCATCGAAAAATATGCTAAATACGGCGCGAAGTTCGCCAAATGGCGCTCGGTTATTGCTATTGGCGAAGGTATACCAACGGTTGAATGTATTGAGTCCAACGCTTTTGTTTTAGGCCGCTATGCCCGTATTTGCCAGGATGCAGGTGTGGTGCCAATCGTCGAACCCGAAGTGTTATTTGACGGCAATCATTCCATTGAAAACTGTGAAGAAGTCATGGCTCGGACGTTTGATATATTATTTGAAACAATGCGTTCTTTGAAGGTTCATCTGCCAGGCGCCATCTTGAAAACCAGTATGGTTTTGCCGGGCAAAGATTCCGGCCAGTCAATTGACCATAATGTGGTAGGCGAAAAAACGGTTAGTGTTCTGCACAAGCATGTTCCTCAGGAACTGGGTGGAGTTGTTTTTCTAAGTGGCGGCCAAACACCCGACGATGCATTTCGGAACCTGAATGTCATTGAACAAAAGGGGTCACACCCATGGGGAGTGACTTTTTCCTACTCTAGAGCCCTTCAAGACCCAGTACTTAAAGCTTGGGCTCATCATGAGGGAGACCCTTCGGCAATCTTTAAAGAGCAATTAAAACAAGCCGCCGAAGCCAGCCAAGGTAAGTTGTCTGAGGCTCATTCTAATGAAAATTTCGTAAGCCACAGCCAAGATCTGTAAAAAATGGATAGACAAAACATAAAAATTGTATGTATCGGGGCCG
>DATIHS010000094.1:0-5793 GCA_035480475.1 Patescibacteria group bacterium | reverse complement strand
TCATAGGTGTCGGTCTTAAATTTGCCTGGCTCAAAGCTAGGTCGCTCTTGTACTGGCTCAACAACACTCGGCTGTTGATCGGGTTCGGCTTGAGAAGCATTCTGACGCAAACGATCATGTAATGAGCCGTGCTCCACGTCTGGTTGTGGCCAGACAGGCTGCACTTCGTTTTTTTCATGGACGTCAATGACAAGTACGGATTTATCATCATGCTTTTTACTCAGGGCTAAGAACCGCTCAGCGGAAAGTTGGGCATTTGGTTGGGAAAGTGCATCTGCGAACTCAGCGTCGGTCAAGAATTCATCTTCTAAATCACCGGTGATACCATCTGAACAAAGTACAATTCGGTCACCGTCCATAAGAGTTACATAGCTAAGTTGATCAAGTTCATAGCCTCCAGCAACAATTGCTTGGCGCAAATGATTGGCAACACCCTCGTCTTCAGTTAAGGCCTGGCTGTTAACATAGAGCCGTGTATCACCAACGTGGGCAAACGCCAACGTGAATTCACCGCTTACAGGGTGTTCTTCCACCAATACAAAAGTACCTGCAGCACCCATACGCCGCGTGCCGTGTCCTTGATCAATTGCAGTCTGCAAAGCATCCTGGCACTCTTCAACTGCTTGTCTCAAAATAGGAACTAGGCCTTCATCCGCAAAACGACCCGACTCCTTAGCTTCTCGAACATACGCTTCTATGGTGTCGTGGATTATTTGTGCGGCTACGTCACCGCCACCTTCACCACCCATGCCATCAATAACACCGAACAGACCAAGCTCTTCATTACGCAGTATACGATCTTCGCCTTTTACAGCGCGTTCTGCTTGGCCAATTTCTAGCTTGAAGTTTTCAAGGAGCTCGGCTGTGGCTGCCTGTACCTGCTCTACTTCGTGTTCAGAAGCATCATCTTCGGGCTGAGCCACTTCGGCTTGATGGTCGAGCTTGTATTTCTCGAGGGCTTGGTCTTCTAGGGCGTCAAACTCAGCAACAGCCCTTTCATACTCATCTGGCGATTCAGTCTGCAGAGCGTTTAGGCGATCCATAATTCTTGCAGCTTGCTCGGGAGCTTGTTCGCCTTCAGTTGCGATCTTGATCATGTGCGATACTACATCTTGCCTGAGGTCGAGCTCATTTTTTAGGATGCGTTGGAATGCAGATAGCTCCTCATCAGCTATTTCTTCAATGGGGCTTGTAGCCTTAGGGTGTTCGCCTTCTTTGGCTTCGTCAGGGTTCTCGCCGTGTAAGGCATCCTCAACATCGGCACGGGCTTGGTCTTCGGCCTGCTTTTTGCCTTCTGCTTCGGCTTTTACTTTCTGATTCTTAGCTAAAGTCAAAAAACCATCTGTATAATTTTTGGTTACTGTATCAACAGCGGCGTGGTAAGCTTCAGCACCCAATAGGTCCCGAAAGTCTTCCACCGTTTGCTGGTGTGCAGTGTCATAAGAAGACTTAAGTTGTTTCCATTCATCCAGTTGATGCTGTAAGTCACGCTTTTCCGACGCCCGTAACACTGGATTGCTTAACTCGTTCTCAATACGGTTAATTTCAGCCTGGGCTTCGCTTGCAGCACGTAAACTTTCGTCAGATTCTACTTCCCCACGTAAAGCCTGCACGTTGTCAGTATGCAAAGGGTGAGTTTCGTCGCTACCCTGCGTAACTGCGTCGATATAGCCTCGCTCAAGTTGTTCGGCTTGTTCGTCAACGGATTGGCGTAGGGCTTCGCCATATTCCTCATTAAGTTGTTCTGCAGTTGGGGCTTTCTCTGGCATGATGTTCCTTAAATAATGAGTTTTACGGTACACATTTAAGCATAAAAGTTAAAATAAATCAAGTGTTAAAAACATAAAATGCTTGTTCTTACAAGAAATAATAGAGGCCAAGGCCAACGAGCAGTATAGTGGCACCCAAAAAACCACGTAATACGGCCTGTTTATAGGTCGGAGTGGACATCAATTGTCGGATAGCTACTAGGGGTCCCGATGTTGAAACCAGAGGTGTAGACAGAGAGATCGGGCCTCGGGGTGCTGGGGCTCGGTATGAGGCAAGTACTTGGCTGATGGGAACCATGGGTTGGAGCGCCGCCTGGGTAGCAGGCTGAGCTGACGTTTGGTCAACCGGTTCGCGAAGACGTTCGTTGCGTTGCTCAAAAAAGGTTTCTGGTACTTCTTCTGGCTGTTTTGGCTGTTCTAACTGCACCATGGCCTGCAAATCAGGCATGATGGGTAGTTCAAATAACAGGGGTGGAGCAACCTTCGGTGGTTCTTTGGTCGGGTCTAGCGGCGCATCTTCGTGTTGGATCAGCCAATCGGCGGCCCGCTCCAGTACAGGCTCAGTGGTAGGTTCGGCGGCAAGCTCAGGGGCAGCGCTTCCCTGTTCTGGGACATTTTCTGGCGAAGCTGGCTCTTGATCTGACACCTCTTTCATGACAAAGGCTTATTATATAAGGATTAGAGGCTGCGAGCAACGGTTTCGCGTGTGAAGAACTCGAGGTGGTCGCCCTCTTGGAGGTCGAGGCGGCTTTCGGTGCCCAGGCTAACACCGCACATTTCACCCTCAAAGACTTCTTTGGTATCTTGGGGGCCGCGCTTGAGGTTGGTGACTTCAACTTCGGCCAGTTGCTCTTTGCCCCGCATGACGCGGACCCGGGCCGGGATAGCCAGCTTACCCTTGGTAACTTCACCACCACAGATAACTTCGGTCTTGGTAGTCTTGAAGATACCTTTGACAACCAACCGACCCAGTTCGGTCTCGACAATTTCCGGTGGTAGGAGCTGCTGGAGCTCAGCTTTGGCGTCGTCGATAAGTTCATAAATGACGCGGTAGAGCCGGACGCGAATTTTGTCGCGCGAGGCCATTTGCCTGATGTTGGTCGGCATCTCAACATGGAAGCCGTAGATGATGGCGTTGGAGGTATGGGCGAGGTGAAGGTCGTTCTCATTGATCGTGCCGATGCCGGAGCCGACAAAGCGTATGGCAACTTCTTCGGTGTCGAGGGCCTTGAGGCTATCAATAACTGAGGTCAGGGAGCCTCCCACATCGGCTTTGACAATGAGGTTCAGCTCGTTTACCTCATTGCTGCGGTTGATCATACGAATAAGCTCGGTGCTGTTGATATCCATCTTGTTGCCCTGACGCTGGAGTGCGTTGGCTTGGGCGGCGCTGTTGCGGGCGGTTTTTTCGTCTGGTACAACCGTAAACTCATCGCCGAATTCCGGCAAAGATTTAAAGCCAGTAATAGTCACTGGCATCGAGGGGCCGGCTTCCTTGAGCGGCTTGTTGCCGGTGGTTTCGAGGTTGCGGATACGCGCATAGCTGGAACCAGCTACGATGAACTGGCTGGGCTTTAGGACACCGGCTTCCACCAAGGCCTCAGCCACTGGTCCCCGTCCCTGTTCCATATGAGCTTCAATAATAAGGCCACGAGCCGATACGTCGCGGTCAGCGCGTAGGTCTTCAACGTCGGCGACCAAGAGGACCATATCGAGCAGTTGTGGGATGCCCTCACTCGTCTTGGCCGAGACGGGCACGACAACGACATCACCGCCCCACTCTTCTATGAGAAGGTCTTGTTCGGACAGTTCTTGTTTGACGCGGTTAATGTCGGCGCTGCCTTTGTCTACCTTATTGATAGCTACGATAATTTTGACGCCGGCTTTGCGGGCAAAACGAATAGCTTCGACAGTTTGTGGTTTGACACCGTCATCGGCCGCGACGACGATGATAACCAGATCAGTGAGTTCGGCACCGTGTTCACGCAAGGCCGCAAAAGCTTCGTGACCGGGGGTATCTAGAAAGGTAATATACCGGTCGTTATGGCTAATTTGGTAAGCAGAGATGTGTTGGGTAATACCACCGGCTTCGGTTTTGACGACGGCGGCGCCGCGGATGGCATCCAGGAGACTGGTTTTACCGTGGTCCACATGGCCCATGACGGCTACGACAGGTGGTCGAGCTTCAGCTTTGTCGCTAACAGCGGCCTTTTGCCGAGTACTTTCGGCTTCGCTAGCTTGTTTGCGTGCCAGTTCAATTTCCAAATCCAATTCACCGACAATAATCTGGGCTGTATCGAAATCAATCCGCTCGTTAACGGTGGCCATGACGCCATTTTTCATGAGCTCCGTGATAAGTTTGGTCACGGGTATACTAAGCTGCTCGGCGAGGGCGCCTACGGTGATCATGTTGTCGATTTCGATGGTGGTGGCCATGGGCGTGCTCCTCCTTTCCGAGTAGTCTTTGTACTACATCTTATTTAGCACTCTTGAGGGACAACGCAATTTTGCGGCCCTCGGTGTCAATATCAATGACTTTAAACTTCTTCGTTTCGTTGAGCTGGAAGATTTTCTCGGGGTCAATTCCCTCTTCATCACTCATTTCCGAAACATGGACCAGGGCCTCAACCGAGGCGCTGAGCTGCACGAAAGCGCCGAACGGGGTAATCCGAGTCACTTTGCCTTCAACAACGTCGCCCTTCTTAAACGCTTTGACTTCTTTCAGCCACGGGTCTTCACTCATTTGCTTAAGGCTGAGACTGAGGCGGTCTTTGTCGATAGCAATAATCTTGGCTTTGACGGTGTCACCCGTTTTAATGTAATCACGCGGGTCTTCCACGCGCTCCCAAGAGATCTCACTAATGTGGATCAAACCTTCAATACCGTCGACGTTAACGAATGCACCAAAGTCGATAACACCAGTCACAACGCCCTCTACTTCGTCGCCAACCTTCAGCTCGCTGAAGCGGGCTTGCATGTCGTCTTTGACGGCTTCTTTCTCACTAAAAATGAGTTTGTTGTCCTTGCGGCTGATGTCGAGGATGCGGACACGTAGTGCCTTACTGGTCAGTTGGTTGAGTTTTTGCAAGATTTCGTCCTTATCTGCCCCCGAAACGCGTGGGTAGTGGCCAGCTGCCAGCTGTGAGACGGGTAAAAAGCCGCGGATGCCTTCCAGCTCGACCAACAGGCCGCCCCGGTTGGCATCATAAGGGGTAATCTCGATGATTTCCTGTTTATCGAAGATCTGCTGTAGCTCATCCCAACCACGGTCTTTGGCTGCACGGCGCATGCTGAGGAGTGCAAAGCCCTCGTCCATTTCCGGATCTACCACACTCGTTAGGACCGCTTGGCCTTCTTCAAGCTGTTGGCCGTGGCCAATTTCGCGGCGCATAACAACACCCACGCCGTTCGCCCCAAGGTCAATCCAGACCTCATGCTTCTTGACTGAGGTAATTGTTCCTTCAACCGTGTCACCGGTTTTTAGTTGGGCAATTTCAGAGGACGCTAGCAACTCGTCCATAGTAATACTGCTATTTTTTGGCATAAGCCTTCGAACCTCCTAAAAACATATTCCGCACTAGTACCGATGGTTGGTCCGACCAACCGTTAAAGATAATAATGTGGTTAGTGAGATTATATCTGTTACCCTCTGTAAACGCAAGCTGGTTCAGGTTAGCCGACGAAAATGCTACACTAGAGGCAATATGTTTGGGGCGGTAGATATCGGGGGTACCAAGACGTTAGTGGCAGTGTTTGATAAGCACGGTAAAGTCACTGAAGAGCTTAAATTTCCGACACCGCCTGATTATGAAGATTTTAAGATAGAGTTGGCTGATACTGTTGCAAAATTGTCTACGGACGATTGGCATCGTGTCACCGTTGCAGTGCCGGCCCTGTTAAACCGGCGAAAAGGTATAGCGGTGGCTTTCGGTAACTTACCTTGGCGTAGTGTTCCCATCCAGCACGATGCTGAGCTTATCTTTAAGGCGCCGGTCCAGATTGAAAACGACGCCAAACTGGCTGC
>DATIHS010000093.1:0-10511 GCA_035480475.1 Patescibacteria group bacterium | reverse complement strand
TGTTGTTTTTGCTCATGACCGGTTTAAGTGCTTCGGTTGTCAGAGCTGCTCTGGTGACGCTACTCAGTTTATTGGCATGGTATTACGGCCGTACGTTGCGGCCGCTGCTCCTAATAGCATTGGTCGCTGCCGTAACGGCCCTTTGGAACCCATTGTACTTATGGAGTGACGTCGGCTGGTACCTGTCCTTTTTGGCGTTCTTTGGCGTCTTAATACTCGCACCATTGCTCAATAAACGTTTCTTTGGAACCACCGAGCCGCGAGCGATAGCCGGCTTGTTAACGGAGACAACAAGCGCACTATTACTAACCATTCCGTTCGTACTCTATATTTTTAGTCAGATTTCCTTAATTGCCATGGTGGCTAATATGCTGGTCGTCCCCTTAGTGCCACTGGCAATGCTCCTCTCGCTCATTGCCGGCTTAGCAGGGATGCTCGTACCGGTTCTTGGTGGTTGGCTTGCCTTGCCCGCAAACTACCTGTTAACGTACCTGCTTGACCTGGTGCAGCTCATTTCACGTTGGCCGTACGTCCTCATAAAACGGCAGCTTCCTTTGTTTGGTATGCTCTTTTTGTATGGCTGCCTAATGGGCGTAATGGTGTCCTTATGGCATAAACAACGTCAAACTGGTAAAATAACAGAGATAGAAACGGAGCATCCAGTTGAGCGGACATTCCAAATGGTCAACGATTAAACGTCAAAAAGCGGTAACTGACGCTAAGCGTGGGGCGGTCTTCACGCGTATTGGTAACCAGATTGCGATTGCGGCGCGCAGCGGCACCGACCCAGCGACTAACTCTGCATTAGCTATGGCTATTGAAAAAGCCAAGGCAGCCAACATGCCCATGAACAATATTGAGCGGGCCATCCAGCGTGTTGCAGACAAGAATGCGGCCCAGTTACAAGAAATCCTTTATGAAGGCTACGGACCAGGTGGTATAGCAATACTCGTTGAATGCGCGACTGATAACCTTAACAGAACCTATCCGGAAGTCCGCCTTGCTTTCAGCAAGCACGGTGGGAACATTGCTGAAAAAGGTGCCGTGGCTTTCCAATTTGAACGAAAAGGTATGATTCGCGTCCAGGGCGGCGGTGATGACCTGCTGATGGCTGCCCTTGAAGCCGGCGCGGATGACGTTCAGGACGAAGGCGAAGAATCAGTCATTTATACCGATCCCAAAGAATTGGCTAAAGTACGAGACGGCCTCAAAGCAGCCAACCTTGAAATCATCGAAGCTGAGTTAACATACGTCCCAAGCAACACCATCCAAGTCGACGATGCTGGAACTGCCGGCAAAATCATGCGTCTTATGGATGCTTTAGAAGACTTAGATGACGTCACAGCTACACACGTCAATTTTGACATTCCCGAAGAACTTTTAGCGTCATGATGTACGAAAAAGAACTGGCATTTGCCAAAGACCTAGCCGAAAATGCTGGCAAAATCATGGGCCGTTACTTTCGGGCAAAAGACATTGGCACGGTCACAAAAGCTGATCATACACCAGTAACAATTGCGGATACACAGATTAACGATCTGGTTATCAAAAAGGTAAAAGAAACCTTTCAAGATCATGGGGTGTTAGGGGAAGAAAACAGCTTTAAGCCCGAGCGCAAACTTATTTGGGTGGTTGATCCGATTGACGGCACCGCCCCCTATTCACTTGGTATCCCAGTCAGTACTTTTTCACTCGCACTCGTGGACAGGGCTGATGGTCAAGCGCTGGTAGCCGTAACGTATGATCCCTTTCTTGAAGAAATGTACCATGCCACCCAGGGCGGCGGAGCCTTTAAAAATGGGGAACCGATAAAAACCTCCAAGAGCCATGATTTTCAGCATGCCTATATAAGTCTTAGCTCCCGGAGTCTTGAAGGGGAAGGTTATAATTACCAGCCGGCAAAAGTTCTGCAGGAGTTTCGTAGCCAGGGTACAAAAGTTTTAAGTTTTGTATCCTTTGTTTATACGGCAAACAGGGTGGCAACCGGCCAATTACTCGTAACTATCGTAGGCGAAACCGAGGCTTGGGATATTGCGGCCTGTGCCATGTTGATTCAAGAAGCTGGCGGTGTTGTCACCGATTTTTATGGTAAAAAACGCCGATTTGATGAATCTGGCGACGGTTGTATTATGGCTGCTAATAAGGAAGTGCTCAATACATTCCTGAGCAGGATTAAGCAAACGGCATGAAAATCTTAGGTATTGATCCAGGGACAGCCATACTCGGCTTTGGGGTAATTGAAGTTACCAATGGTAAGCCGGCTCTCGTAGACGCTGGGGTGATCCGTACACCCGTTAAACAGGCCGATAGCGAACGTTTGGCGACCATATATGATGAATTGCATCAAATTATTACAGAACTGAAGCCGGAGATGATGTCGGTAGAAAAGCTCTTTTTTGCCCAAAATGTGACGACAGCCATGAGTGTAGCGCAAGCCAGGGGAGTCGTTTTGCTATGCGGCAAGCAACATAACCTTGAACTGTTTGAGTACACGCCTCTTCAAATCAAGCTAGCGCTCACAGGTTATGGCCGCGCCGACAAAAAACAGATACAGGAAATGGTCCGGGTTTTGCTCGGCCTTAAGGATGTGCCGAAACCAGATGACTGTGCCGATGCCCTCGCGGCTGCCCTTTGCCACATCCAGAATATGAGACAATAGTCTCAATGATAACGACGTTGAATGGGACAGTAAGCGAAAAGCTTGGTGAAATCGTAGTAGTTGAGGTAAATGGTGTTGGCTATGGCGTTAATATGCCGGCTGAAGACTTTAACCGCCTGCTCGTTGGTGATCCGGCTAAAGTATATGTGTACGAGCATATTCGTGAAAATTCACACGACTTATTTGGCTTCACAACTCTAGAAACGAAGAGTCTATTCGAGCAGCTGTTGAACGTGAACGGTGTTGGTCCCAAAATGGCCCTTAATTTGCTCAGTATTGGTTCGGTTAGTCAGGTTATTGGGGCAATTGCGAGCGGTGACGTAAAATTCCTGGAATCTGCCCAAGGGGTTGGCAAGCGCGTGGCCGAACGGGTAGTGGTAGACCTCAAAGATAAAGTTGGCTTGTCCAGCCAAGAGGCAGACTTGTTGCTCACCAGGCCTGGCACAAAAAACCAGGATGAAGCCGTCCAAGCCCTTATGACGCTGGGTTATTCGGCCGATGACGCTGCCCTAGCGCTTGCCAAGGTGGACAACACACTTTCGACTGAAGAACGGATCAAGCAGGCTCTCAAAGGCTGACGCTCTAGAGGCCAAGTAGCCCATAACCTCTGAGATTGTTACAATAGCGTATATGGCAATTGAACGCATCACCCAAGCGGTGCCACAGGACGATCCGGTGGAAGTCGAGCTTGAGGTCACTTTACGACCAGCTGACTTTACCAGTTACATCGGCCAAGAACGTGTTAAACAAAACCTGAAGCTCAGCATTCAGGCCGCCCAGAAGCGCGGTGACCCGTTGGATCATATCCTGTTGCATGGGCCACCTGGACTTGGCAAAACAACACTGGCCAATGTGATCGCCCGCGAAATGGGCGCCAACATTCGTGTTAGTAGCGGACCAGCTATTGACCGTGCCGCTGACCTGGCTAGTATGCTGACCAACTTACAAGACGGTGACATTTTATTTATTGACGAGATCCACCGGCTTAGCCGCCAAGTTGAAGAGGTGTTATATAGCGCCATGGAAGATTACGCGATCGATATTATGCTCGGCAAAGGACCCAGCGCACGTAGTCTGCGGCTTGATATTCCAAAATTTACACTAATTGGAGCTACAACGCGGACGGGCACATTGGCTGCACCTTTGCGGGACCGATTCGGGCACATTTACCGCCTAGAGTTCTATAGTCCAGAAGAAATGAAAAAAATCATCGGACGTTCGGCAAAAATCCTGGGTAGTGAAATTAAACCAGAGGCCGCCTCGCTTATTGCCGAACGCTCCCGCCTAACGCCACGTATTGCAAACCGCATTTTAAAGCGGGTGCGCGATTACGCCGACATCAATGGTGATGGCATTATTGACGCAGCACGTGCAACTGCAGCCTTGACCATGATGGATATTGACGCGCTAGGCCTGGATGGTGCGGACCGCCGTTTACTCGAAGCCATCATTGACAACTACCATGGCGGTCCCGTGGGCGTAGAAACATTGGCGGCCCTCATGGCTGACGAACGTTCGACCATTGAAGATTATTTCGAACCTTACCTTATGCAGATCGGCTTGTTAGAGCGGACACCTCGCGGCCGTAAAGTTACCCACAAAGCCTATCGGCACCTTGGTAAGAAAAGTGACGAAAAGGGGCAGGCAAGCCTGTTATAATTTGACCTATGAACCCTGACGAACAGCACGCCGAACCACCTCCCGACGTCCCACCGCCTACTCCACAAGATGAAGAAATCGTCGATCCCCGCTTCCCCCAAGGCAATGCCCTGCAAGTTGTTATCAAGCGCCACCCGTTTGGTCTGGTAGCCTTATACCTTGAAGCTGCGGTGGGTCTTGGAGCAGCGCTGGGACTTATTTTCTTCCTGATCCCTTCACTGTTAACTGGTGATACCCGTGACAACGCCATACATTGGTTAACACTTTTCGGTCTTGTGGCCTTTACCCTAACAGCTATTTTTCTCTTAATTGCCACTTTTATTTACCGGCAAAACCGCTGGGTGGTAACAGATGACAGTATTTCGCAAAACCTCCAAATGGGGCTTTTCCGGCGCCAGACTTCAGAACTGTCTATGGCTAACATCGAAGACGTTACGGCCGAGCAAACCGGCCTATTGGCCACACTGTTTGGTTTCGGCACCCTTAAGGTGGAGACAGCCGGCGAACGGTCAAATTTCCACTTTCTCTATTGCCCAACGCCCAAGCGTTATTCCCAAATCATTCTTGATGCGCGCGAACGCTTTATTACCGGGCGGCCCGAACAAGCCAACCGTGCCAATGATACGTTAAACGTACCTGGTGAATTTCCCCGCAGCTAGCACTATTCGTTAAATGGATTGTTACGGGCGTCTTTAAAAAGAGTCTGGACTTGGACGTTTTGGTCTTGCAGTTCCTGGATTTTGTCCAGTGTGGCTTTGTCAATTTTGGGACGTGTAACACCTTGTAGCTTGCTCGCAACGTCATCATCACTTGGTTCCTGGTTGACGTAAGTACTAATACGAAACACTAAAAAGGCACAAGTGCCTACCAAGATTACGACGAACAACGTTCCCATGTAGCGCTTTAGAAAGCGCGCCACGGGAGCAAATTTAGCCGGTATGTCTTTTAGATCAAATTTCATGGCTTAATAAACACATTAATATTAAAACTGAAGGAAAAGTTATTCGGATTTTTCTGGTCGGGTTGGATGCTGATCTGCGTCTCTTGTGCAGTCCGCCGATTTTGTTCAAGCGCGTTCAAGAAACGTAAGAAATTGTAATAATTGGTATCTTTATTCGCGTCTGAAACCGCTATATTCATCTGTAGGATACCTGGCAACCCATCTACTGGCTTCGCCTGACTAACGGAAGGTGTGGTAACGACAGGGGTCTGTGTTGTGCCACTGTTATCAGTGCTCTTGGGAGCTACGGGAGCCGCCTGGCCCAAAGTAGAGGCGTCAAACGTAATATTGGTAATAGGGACATTATTGTCAGATGCCAGTTTAGTTATTTCACGTACGGTTCGGGCCTGGTCCTTATCTTGCGGCACAATAGCGTTGGCAATTTTTTCAAGATCAGAGTACTTCTGGATGTCTTTATTGGCTTGGACCAAAGCCTTCTGTTGCTCGTCGATCAGACGGTTGTCGAGCTTGAGATTAGTCAATTTGGTCGCTTGTTTGTGCAAGATGTAATCGCCACCGACGACGCCCCCTACTAAGAGTAAGCACAGCAAGCCTAGTAAACCTATCATAAAGAAGAAGAAGTGTCGGTTATTCTTCATGATTTAGTACCCACCGTGGACTGGTTAATAAACAGAAACGGGTTTTGTTTGGCAAATTGGGCCCGAATGGTAACAGTACATGGATAGCCACTGATGGCATTGTCGCTACTCGCGTTGGCACACTGGATTTGTACGATGTCAGCTTTATCAAAAATCTTGTTGGCTTTGTCTTGCAGGTTTACTTGTACCTGGGTCGCAGACTGGTAGTCTTTAGCTGCGGCTTTTAAGTCAATCCCACCCTGGACTTTGGTTATGCTCAGATCTGTCAGGATTGTATTGGATGGCATAGCTGCCCCAATCTGCTGGATTAATTTTGAAAGCAGCACCTCTTTACCCAATACCTGGACTACTAGCTTAAGGCTATTGCTAATATCCTGGACACGTTTTTGGGTTTCATCGATTTTGGCAATCTTGAGCTGGGACTGCCCATCAGATAGTTGCTGTTTGTTGGAGGTAATTGATTGGTTAAGGTACAAAAAGCCAAAACCAACCACGGCACCAATTGTTATAAGTCCAAATAGTAAAATAAAGCACCAACGCCTCAGGAGGGCATTGCGTCGCCCATAGATGATATTATCTTTGACTTCAGGGGGTAGGAGATTGATCACGTAAAAATCTCCTTCGGATTGGTCAGGGCCAAACCAGAAACAGTGACATACATAGATTTTTCAACAGTGTTGGGTGGTTGCAGGCCATGAAAATCAAGGTGTTGCCAAGGGTCGCACATACGTACAGGCAATCGCAACAGGTTCGTCATGTGTTCTGACAATCCTGGCATGTTAGCGCCACCACCCATAGTCACGACTTGGCCAATCTTGCGTTCAGTACCAGACCGTTCTTCGTAATAACGGATCATCCGACGGATTTCTTTGAGCATCTGGTCGAGAATAGGCGCCAGGCTGTCGTTGATCTCTTTCTGTTTTTTGCTCAATCCCAAACCATACTTGGTTTTAATCACATGGGCTTCAGCCTTGGTAACACCCAATTTTTTGGCAATGGCTTCTGAAAAGCTATCACCACCACCCGGTACCGTACCGGTTACGACTAAGCCTTTATCATAGATCGTAATATCAGACGATAATGAGCCAAGGTCAATTAAGACGGTCGGCACATCACTCCGTTCGGCATTTACAAACAATCGGCTAGCAGCGCTAATGGTGCTTTCAAGGGCAACAATTTCTAGACCCAACAGCTGCGTCAAACGTACGTACGAATCAACAATCTTCTTGGGTACGGCCACCACCAACAATTCATCTTCCTTTTCCATTTTCCGGATGATGCCAAAGTCTACGTATAAATCTTCCAGCGGCACAGGCACATATTGTTCAGTTTCCAAACGGACTGCATCTTCCTGATCTTTCTGGCTCAATTTAGGTAGTGTTACCGTTCGGGTAAATGTTCGAGCGGCTGGTACAGCTACGACCACACATCGGGTCGTAATGTCGCCAATTAAGTGTTTGTTAAAAAGGTCGTAGGCAACTTTAGCAATGGTCTCGGGGTCGACCACTACGCCATCTTTAATGGCTCCAGCCTCAAAACTGGTTACCCCATAGCCAGTTACCTGATGGCTGTCTTTATGCACATCCATCTGCATAACTTTTAGGCTACTAAAACCAATATCCAATCCAAAGACTGGCCTATCATGATAAAAATGCGAATTGTTTACTTTTGCGCTGTGCATTGAGTGCCCACCACGTCAACAGAGACGTAACTTAGGTCAATTATACCATGCACCATACAATTCAATCCTTATAATCTGCGATAGCGAACGGCCTTCCAAGACAGGTCGACGGGAATTGAGCTAACAGGGAAGTTAGGGTCAAGTGCCAGGTCAAAAGGCGTACCAGAATTGGTTGATACATAGATATTTTTACCTGATAACCCTCCCATGGCAGGGCTTGAACCAAATTTTGTCTTGTCTAAGCAGATGCCGTTGCTAGCTAGGACATACAGGGCTGAAGCAGACGAGTTACCAGAGTTTCCGAGATAAAAAGCCCCACCATCAGGACAACTTGCGGCATTTGATGACGGATCAGAGCCATAAACAACGAACACGATCGGCCCGCTGCCGGCGGCAGTTTGGACACTCGCAAAATTGACAGTCCCTTCGATAAAGACAAATTTGATGCCCGCGGCACCGCTGTCAGGGTTGTAGAAAGTGGGTGTACACGCCGTGGCAGCACATAAGTTTGCACGGATATGGACATGGTCACGAATCGTATATTGCCCAGTCGCAAGCGACAAATCGCCGGAAGTCCCGCAGGAGGCGCTTATATTACCGCTACTGTCGGGGTAATGCGTCTTCTTCGTATTGCCGGTAGAGGGGATGCTACGGGGGAAGCTGCCACTTGTCCAATCGGTGCAACCACTGGGAGAATTTTGGTATGAGCTATCCATGTACTGTGAAAAAGGGATGTACGTAGAGGTAACTTGTGTAATGGTATTTTGGTTGGCCAAAACATTAAAATTACTGTCACTACTATTACCAGGCGGGGAAATACAATTGTTATAGGCTAGTGTAATGTTGGTCTTGGTTTGACCGGCATGGGTAAAGCTGCTTGGTTTAACAAGGTTACCCGTGCCGCCAATAGAACAATTTGACGAACCAGTATTCTTACCTCCCACAGTAATGTTTTCAGCAATGAGGTTAGTCGTGTTTTTTGCCATGTTTATATAACCGTTGAGATATATATCAGTGGCTTGGATACTCTTAACACTACTGTCAACGTCTATAATATTCCGGCTGACCATAGAAGTTGAGGTAGAGCTAGACGTGCGCTGAGCGGTAACTTGAATTGTACGTGTATACTTTGGCGTGGAAGCGTTGGCCGGTGCATATACCTTGCCAGTGGCTGAAATAATTTGTTCCTTGCTATTGCTTCCAGCCGAAACAGTCGAGGCATACGTGGCTTTATACAATGTGTTCGTTAACACTGTCACATCGCTTGCACCCGTGCCGGTATAAGATGAATTATTGTTATTAAAATTGGCAATAGCAGCGTCAGCGCCAGACTCAGCAGCATACTGGGCTTCGAGCAGCAGAATCCGGCCGCGGGCACGGACGAGGTTGGCGTTGGCTAAAACAATCAGGCTGTAGATAATGGTGGTTAAGAAGAGGGTTACCATCAAAATGGAAACGATTACCGAACCTTCATTTTGTTGGTTTCGCCACTTCATCTTAGGTATTCCTCAGAGCGATACGTACCACCGTATCATTAATCGTACTCGTGCTTTTTTGGAACAAGGTTTTCTTCTGGATATGGAAGGTGTACTGGACGGCTTCTACCAGAGGGAAATCGGGTCCAATATAGGTGTTTGTACTCGTGTTGTACACCGACTGCCAATTAAGGGTGTTACCACTCCTTGAATAGTACGTTACATCAATTGACGCGAGGCTATCCATCAGTACTTTATCGGCAGGGCAAGTACTTGTGGCGCTAGCCGGCGGGCAGCTCGTTCTTACCTTGTTATTCGTGACATTTGGGTTGGCTAGCGTACGTAGTAAAAGCTGCTTTTTCGAACCATCAATATACATGACGAACTCGTCTTCATATGGTTGCGTCCCATTCATGGCTAAACTGTTAGAAGAAGTAACGCTGACGCGGCGGTAGTAAACCAAAGGGGTCGTTGTATTGCTAGCGGCACTAAAATTACCTGGTACGGCGTGCTCTGTGACCCAATAATTAGCACCGGCCGTTGGGTCAGGGTTATTGGCATGGGTGTCAGGGATACTATTTTGGTTGATCAGACCGGTTGTAGTCCCGATTGAGTCGCGCACCACATCTTGCGTATCCAAGCGGGAGACAAAGGTGTCTAAATCACTCTCCAATAAAGAGCTATACCGCCAGTAATTAATGCCAAAGTCCAAAATAAGGGCGACGAATAATGCGCTTGCAGCGATAACACTAATAAGCTCCACTAAAGTAAAGCCACTCTCATCCTTGATCATTGCTGTGCAATACCATTTCTTGTAATTAACATACGGAGTTCCAGTGGCGGGGCGCTTCCCTTGATGTAGCCAACCGATATGTCGACCACTTTTGAATCGGGTACATTGTATAAGGGGTCGGTGGAGGCCAATGCTGAGGTGCTTGTAATGGTGAGAGAAGGGGTATATGTATAGGTAATACCGCTACCACCTTCGGCCTTGAAAACGTTATTTGGTGCGCAGTTCGTTGTACTAGTCAGGCTGGTATAGTCGAGGGCACGGTCAAGCTCCGGGCATGCGCTTAAAACGGCATACATCTCGTTAAGCTGCTTAGCAGTCGTATAAGCTTTCCTGATACCATCGGTCGCATTGGCAATGCCGATGACTATCAACGGAAAGATAACACAAGCTAATATAAGTTCCACCGACGTGAATCCGTATTGTCCAAGGCGCCTCGAAAGGATGTTCATGCTTATGCTTCATTATACAAAAAGCCGGGATATTACCTATCCCGGCTTTGTTTTTGTTGGCTTCTCGCTAGTTCAAACTAGTTTTGGCGAATGTTCCACCACTCTCTAACGTTGCCGTCAGGGTGTACTGAGCACAATCCTTGGTGCTGTTGTCACAAGCCGTACCATCACTGGCAGTGACCGCATAGCTATAGAC
>DATIHS010000092.1:0-1879 GCA_035480475.1 Patescibacteria group bacterium | reverse complement strand
GTTATTAGGGAGAGGCTTGATGATGTATTAGTTTCGCCAGCCACTGTCGGAAACCTTGGATCAATTCCCGATAGATATAATGAAGGCAATGGTGGTACGGTCTACTATCATGACACGGTCACTGGCGAGACTGTTAATAGTATTGGGTTAGCCAGCCTCGGCATAGATGCCCTTAAACCAGTAATAACCGAATATAGTCAGAAGTTTGCCGATGTTGGTAAGACACTTATTGTAGGCGCTACAACTTTGCGTGGCCAAGATGCCACCGTGGTGTTGCCAGAGTTGATGGAGCAAATCTTTGAAGCTGGTGCCCAACGTGCAGAAGCCAACTACAGTTGTCCTAATATCGTCCTTTTAGGTGGAGGACGAAAGCCAATCCTGGGCTACGATCCGGAAGCAGTTTTTGAAACAAGAAAAGCCATCGTTGCTCGTATAGGATCTGATGTGAAGTGGCAAGAGAAGTTACCACCGTATGTTGGAGAAAATGCTTACCTAATGACAGAGGTTGCCGGCTTGTATGTGCCCAACAAACGACTAGGCCGTGTAGGTGTAACTGGTTTCAATACTATACCTAACGTAATCCTAGAACGAGGTGGAAAACCAGTGCTTCGAATTGAGGCAGAAATTGATGGCGAGGTTGTCGTCAGCAACGCTGGCGGCTTGAGTGGCCCGGTGGTGTTTGACAGTTACGCGCAGCTACAACAGGATTTCCTCGCACTCTTACCTGAAGACGTACCATTCATTGCAGCTGGTGGTGTTTGGTCAGGGGAAAGTGTGCTAGCTCGTAAAAGCGATGAACGTGTTGTTGCAGTTACAGGGGTGTCGCGTTTCTGGGAAGGCGAAAACGCAGGCCAATCCTTTGGACGCACAGCTACACGCATGGCTGAAGAAATCTCAGAAGCCCTAGAAAACTAACTCTGCTGCAGAATACTAGCGGTAATTGATGAAGTTTATAGGGAAATCAAAGTCTTGGCCTCGGATGAGTTGCATAACGGCTTGGAGGTCGTCTTTGCTGCTGCTCACGACGCGAACAGTATCTCCTTGAATTTGCGTTTTGACCTTTGGATATTGGTCACGAATCAGGCTGGTGATCTTCTTGGCCATGTCTTGGTTCAGGCCTTGTTTGAAGAGCACCTCCTGAGTTGCTTTCAGGTTTGAGGTTACGACCTCATGAGAGGTGTCCAAGACCTTTTGCGACTGGTTGCGGGCAGCCAGCTTTTTGCGGACAATGTCCAAGATGGCATCAATTTGCCAATCGCCACTGCCAGTCACTTTGAAGCCGGTTTTGTCGGCATTCAACCACTCCAAAGCCGCGGGCGTACCTTTGAAGTCATAACGGCTACCCAACTCGCGCTGGGTTTGGTCGAAAACGTTGTTCATTTCGGCTTTGTCATATTCGGAAACAATATCAAATGAAAATTGGGCCATGCTACTATTGTAACCACCATGCCAAAAATTGCGATACAAGGAGGCTTAGGCTCGTTTCACGAAATAGCTGCACAGGCATATTTTGGTGATGATCTCGAACTCCTTTGCTGCGAGACGTTTCAAGATGTCTTTTCCGCCCTCCACGACCAAGCAACAAATAAGGTTATGGTCGCGATCGGCAACAGTCGCTACGGGGACATTAATAAAGTCTACGATGTGCTCATAGCTAACCATGTTAAGAAAGAAGCCCTCCGCTATTGGATTAGTGGTGAAGTATACGTACCGGTGACTCAATGCCTGTTGGCCTTACCGGGAACGACGCTGAGTGATATTCAAGAAGTCCATTCTCAGGCTCCCGCCCTGGGTCAATGCACCACATTTTTACATACCAAGTTGCCGCATGCCGTCCTGGTTGAAGAAGAGGATACGGCAGGCAGTGCGGCACTGGTCA
>DATIHS010000091.1:0-9518 GCA_035480475.1 Patescibacteria group bacterium | reverse complement strand
TTTTATTTGTTCAAATAACCACGGATAAAGTCGGCGCGGGTCATTTCCTGTTTGCCGGCCGGTTTGAGGTGGTCGAGCGTGAGGGCTTGTTTACCACAGTAAACAGTCAGCTCGTTGCCGTCTGTTATGGGCTCGCCTGGTGTGCCGTTTTTGTCTGTGACGTGGGCCTCGGTGATAATGACATCTTTGCCGGCTAGGGTGGCACGGCTTTTGGGCCAATCAATGTAGGCACGGACTTCGCGCTCGAGTTGGACAGCCGGTTTGGACCAGTCGACCCGGCCATCCTCTTTGGTGAGTTTGCGCGAATAGGAGACTTGGCGGCCGGTGATGGTTTGCGGGGCACCCTGGCGGCGGCCCTCGAGATAATTGGGCAGTTCAGCCCGTAAAAGCATATCGCTCAGGTTAATGAGGTGTTCGGTGAGCACTGGGGTAGTGACGTTCGGTGGAAGTTCATACTCACCAAAGGCCAGCAGCGGGCCTTCGTCCAGAGCGGCAACGAGCAGCATGAGGCTGACCCCGGTGGTTGGTTGGCCGGAGAGGATGGCAAAGGTGATGGGGTCGGCGCCGCGCCATTCGGGCAAGATGGAAAAATGGCTGTTGACGATGCCGCGGGGAAAGTAATCAATAACCGCTTGTGAGACGATGATGCCGAAGTCGATCAGGACGCCAAGGTCACTCTTGAAAGGGTTAGATGCCATGAGGTCGTCGAGTTCGGTCTTGCTGCTAACGGTTTGGACGGGGAATTTAAGGCGCCTGGCCAGGTCAAGGACGGGGAAAGTGCCGCGGTGGTGCGCAGGCTTCGGCTTGGTGACGACGGCTTCAATGTCACAGTGCTCAGTAAGGAGCTCGAGGCTACGGGCGGCAACAGGCCCGCTGCCAAAGAAGACAACTCGTGGCTTGGGGCGGGTTTCGGTGTTTACCATAAGGCAGGGTTATCCTTGATGTCTTTGTCGTAATCGAGTGGTTCTAGATGGCCTTCATCGTTGAGACGGAAGAAGGCATCATGCTTGTCGTAGATGTGGTCAATGAAGACCTTACCGACGGTGTGGTCGATTTCATGTTGGAAGACACGGGCCAGGAAGCCGGTGGCCGTCAGGCGGACCGCTTTGCCGTTGCGGTCGAGGGCTTTAATACGGACTTTTTCGTGGCGGGGCACAAGGCCATAAACATCTTGGATGCTAAGACAGCCTTCATAGTCCGTGACAAGCTCGCCCTCAGCCTTAATAACTTCGGGATTGATGAACACCTGGAATGTTCGGTCGTTCTTGTTGTCAAAATCATTACGGATTATGATAATTCTGAAAGCCTCGTCAATCTGTACTGCTGCTAATGCTACACCAACTTCATGGGCGCGGGAGTCCTCCCAGTCGAGCGTCGCGGCCTCCATGTCGGCAATCATTTGCTTGATGCGTTGGTCAATCAAGCCGACGCGCCGCGAACGTTCGCGCAGGTGCTGGTTGGGCAGGAAGATAATCTTATCTTTTGGCGCATGTTTTTGGGATTTAGGCGTGGGCATGCGCCAAGTATACCGGAAAGTTTATAGGAGGTCACTGGGGTCGAGGTCGTAGGTACAGTTACCTGGCAGTAATTTGACGCAGTCAAGTAAGGCCTGGCGGTGACGTGCCTTGATGACTAAGTGCCAGGCATATTTGCCGGCCAGCTTCTCTATAAAGCGTGGCGTAGGCCCTTCGATAATGACGGGGAGTTTAGCGGCTTGAAGCGTGGTGGCCACTTTTGTACAGGCACTGGCGGCGGCTTTACTGCTGGCACGGGCACAGGTCACTTTGAGTAAAAAGTAGAAGGGGGGAAATTTGTAGTGCTCACGCTCTTGTAACTCCTGTTGATAAAAGCTTGCATAATCCTTGGTGAGGGCAAACTGCAGGAGCGGGCTAGTCGGCTCATAGGTTTGGACGAACAGGGCACCTTGGCGGTGGCCCCGGCCAATACGGCCGCTGACTTGGCTGATGAGCTGGAAGGTTCGTTCATTGGCGTTGTAGTCAGGCATTTGGAGGCCACTGTCGGCCTGGACAATCCCCACCACACTCAGTTTGGGCAAGTCAAAACCTTTGGCAATCGTTTGCGTGCCGATCAGCACATCAACCTTGCCGGCCTGGAGTTCGGTGTACTGGTGCCTGAGGCGTTCAAGGCGGTGCGTGTCACGGTCAAAGCGGCTCACCTTGGCCTGGGGAAAGAGACGTTGGATCTCCGCCTCGAGAGCTTTGGTGCCAATGCCCTGAAAGATGAGCTCGGCGGCGCCACACTCGGGACACTGGCTCGGGATATGGTCGCTGAAGTCGCAGCTGTGACAGCGCATCAGGTGTTGGTCTTGATGATAGGTGAGGGGTACGTCGCAGTTGGGGCACATCGCTTGCCAGCCGCAGTTTTGACAGAGCACCAAGCGGGCGCTGCCGCGGCGGTTTAAAAACAACAGGCTCTGCTCACCGTTATTTGTGGCAATGTCGATGGCTTCAACGAGCGCATCGGCTAGCCATGGTGAACGGTTAAAAAGGCCTTTGTCGCGGTAGTCGAGCAGCGTGACGACACTTGGCAACAGTTGGCCGGTGGCTGGCGTGGTCATACGTAGAATAGGCAAGCCTTTTTGCTCAAACCAGTAATAGTCGCTGAGCGGCGGGGTAGCACTTCCCATAATGAGGCGGGCTTTATGGAGATGGGCTAATTGGGCCGCCACCCGGCTGGTTTGGTAATAAGGTGCCTGCTCTTGTTTGTAAGCGCCGTCGTGGCTTTCGTCCATGACAATCAAGCCAAGGGTGTGCAAGGGATAGAAGAGGGCCGAACGGGGGCCGATGAGGATAATGGGCTCGGTGGCGGTGGCTACCTTAATCCAGACATCGCGGCGTTCGGCGGGGGTGAGTTCAGAGTGGGTCACGAGCACCCGGTCGCCAAAGACTTTGGCGAAGGTTTGGAGGAGTGGCTCGGTCAGGCCAATCTCGGGTGTCAGGACCAAGGCCGATTCGCCAGCCTTGACAGCTTGCAGAGACAGCTCTAAATAGATGCGAGTTTTGCCCGTGCCAGTATCACCGTGCAAGAGGAAGCTGTGGCCGGGGTTCGTGTTAATGGCTTGTAGCGTAGTGGCTTGTTCGGGTGTCAGTGGCGGCAGTTTGGCTAAAGCGGGCGCAGCGGTTGAGGTGGTTTGGCTTGGCAGGATGACAGTTTTGGGTAAAGCCGGTGGGCTAAACAGTTCCGTAATCATGCCCAGAGGTGCTGGATAATATTTCGTAAGCCACGTGGCGAGCTGTAATACTTCCCGCGGGGCTACTAAGGGCGTTACTTGGCTGACGGACTTGACGGTGAAGGTTGGCTTCGTGGTCGGAGCCTCAACCATACCTGTAACTAGCTGCCGCTGGAGGGGTACACGCACAATTTGTCCCACTTGCAAGGCCTCATCGGCAAGGTAGGTCAGGCTCTCCTGACCATGGAACCGTTGCGACGCTACCAACACCCGATAGTACATAGGTTCAGTATTGATGATTGGGGCAGGACTGGCAAGTCGGCTACGGGGTAATGTTGTACAGAATGCTTGACACTCATACTGTAGCTTGCCTATACTTCACGTTGTCAGAGTAACAATGAAAGCTTAACCATAATCATATGCTAGACGTCTTTATCACCTCCCGAGTCCGACGCAAGATCATTGTGGTTTATGCGAAGTACCCCGACTTTAAAACGCACGTACGCGGCCTAGCGAAGCTGATTAAAGAAGACGCCGGCAACATCCAGCGCGAACTTAAGCGTCTGGAAAAAATTGGCTTCCTGATCTCCGAGCGACAAGGTAATACGAAGATTTATCACACCAACAAACAGTTTGCGATCTTCAAAGAACTCCAAAGTATAGTGTTGAAGTCACAACGCTTAAGCCAAAAGAAACAGCAAATTACCCAATAGTCAGGCATAAGGGTTGAAAACTTACATCTGTTGCGCTATACTTTGCCAGATATGATACAAGTGACGCGTAAAGATTCGAAAGAATCGGTGGAGAACCTCGTTCGCCGCTTCACCCGTAAGGTGCAGCAGGCCGGTGTTATTACGACTGCTAAACAGGCCGAATTTTTTGAGAAACCAATCAGCAAACGGGACCGTCGCCAGAAGGCGATTGTCCGCCGCGAGCGTAAAGCTCAAAAGATGAAGAAGATTCGCCTGGGCAAATAACTAGGCGGGAAGGGTAGTCTTTGCTAAACTGCCAGGGATGAGCGTTAAACAACAGATCGACCAAGACCTGAAACAAGCCATGCTCGGAGGTGATAAAGTGCTGGTGACCACACTGCGTGGCCTCAAGAGCGCTATTTTATATGTCGAAGTGGCTACTGGTAAACGTGATGAAGGTTTGCCAGATGAAGAGATCAGGACTGTTCTCGCTAAAGAGGCCAAAAAACGCCAGGAGAGCGCTGACCTCTATGACCAAGGTGGGAACGCCGAAAAAGCCGCCGCCGAACGTGAAGAAAAGCGCGTGATTGAGCAATATCTGCCAGCCCAGTTATCTGATGAAGACTTGAACAAATTAGTTGATCAAGCACTCAGTGAGGTAGAAGCTACTGGGCCACAAGCCATGGGCCAAGCCATTGGCAAGGTTAAGCAACTTAGCCAAGGCCAGGCCGACGGGGCGCGTATAGCAGCAGCAGTGAAAGCGAGGCTCAAATGATTATCTTTATGGGTGTAGCGGGTTCTGGCAAAAGTGTACAAGGCCGCCGCCTAGCCGACGAAATGGGGCTGCCGTGGCTGTCCACAGGTGAATTCCTCCGTATGCTCATAAGTGGTGAGCACCGTAAAGCCATGATTAATGGCAAGCTCCTGAGTGACAGCGAAATCATCGAGCTCGTCAAAAAAATCTTTGCCCTGATTGATACCAAGCAAGAGTTTATCCTTGACGGTTTCCCGCGCAGTCTTACCCAAGCTGATTGGCTCCTAAACGAGGTCAAACACGACCAGCTAAAAATCAGCGTCGTTATCCATCTCTTTGCATCGAAAAAAACAGTCAGCCAACGCTTGCTCGCCCGTGGCCGTCCCGACGACCATGAAGTTGCCATCCAAGAACGCTTCAATGAGTACGAACAAGCCATTAAGCCTATTTTGGATGATTTCAGGAAAGCCGGTGTTACCGTGTGTGACATTGATGGCGACCGCGACATTGACGAAGTCCACGAAGCTATTATCCAAGCAACCAGCGCCGCCCTATGATGACCCAAGTAAAAACAGCGGCAGAAATTGAGGCCATGCGTGAAAGTGGCCACTTGCTCGCTACCGTCTTGCAAAAACTGCGACAGGAAATTGCGGTGGGCATGTCAACCAAGGACTTGGCGGAAATTGCCAAGGAAGAACTCCGAGCCCTTGGTGGCCAACCGACCTTCCTCGGTTTTTTTGGCTATCCTGATGTCTTATGCGTCTCCATCAACGACGAAGTGGTCCACGGTATCCCGCGCCCCAAGCACTTTATCCAAGCTGGCGATTTGGTCAGCATGGACTTTGGGGTCACCTACCGCGGCATGGTAACTGACGCAGCTATCTCAGTAATTGTTGGCACTGCGCCAACTGAGGTGCAGGACCTGCTCAAACGCACCGAAGCTTCCTTACAGGCCGGCATTAAAGCGGCTCATGGTGGCTGCAAGATTGGTGATATTGGTGCAGCCGTCCAAGCAGCGCTTGAACCATATGGCTACGGTATTGTGCGAGATTTGGTCGGGCACGGTGTGGGTCACCAGCTGCACGAGGATCCAAATATCCCTAACTATGGTTCAGCAGGTACGGGTGAGACCCTGCAGACTGGCATGACGGTTGCAATTGAGCCGATGGCAACCCTCGGCGGATATAAGGTACAAACTGATGCTGACCAGTGGACGATCCGGACACTTGACGGGTCAGTTGCTGCACACTTCGAACACACCATCCTGCTGACCGACGCCGGTTCTGAGATCCTGACGCAGCTTTAACCTTGCTGCCAGGCAAGGGTTAGCGGTATACTTGCGACATGCGCGATACGCCGCCGTCGTATTTTTTCGGCCTCGATGTAGGAACTGCCACCGTACGTTGTGTAGTCGGTATGTTTAACCCCGAAAAACCGAATGAATTATCAGTTGTTGGCCACGGGTCAGCGCGTAATATTGGTATGCGCAAAGGCGTAGTGGTCCACATTGATGATGTCACGGAAGCGATCAGCCATGCTGTGACCGAAGCCGAGCGTATCTCAGGCGTCCCCATCAAAAGGGCGACCGTCAATATCAATGGTACGCACGTATCAGGTATCAACTCAAAAGGTGTCGTGGCGATCAGCGCGGCTAACCGCGAAATTAGTACTGATGACCGCTACCGGGCCGAAGAAGCCGCCACGATCATGCAGCTGCCGCCCAACCGTGAGATTATTCAAGTCTTTGCCAAGAACTACCGTGTAGATGGACAAGATAACATCAAAGACCCCGTAGGCATGAGTGGCGTACGGCTGGAAGTTGACACGCACATCGTGACGGCCGCGACACCAACTTTAAAGAGCCTGACAGCCACTTTAGAGCGTGCCCACGTTGATATTAACCATATTACTGTTTCCAGCCTGGCTGCGGCCGAAGCCGTGCTCTCACGGCAGCAAAAAGAGTCTGGCACGGTTTTACTCGACATTGGGGCAGGGACGACGAACCTAGTGGTCGTAGAAGACGGTGAGATCCAACATGTTGCCATCCTGCCGCTCGGCGGGCTGCACATTACCAATGACTTAGCGATTGGGCTGAAGACCGACCTGGATGTGGCCGAACTAGTCAAGGTCAAACATGCCACCCTAGAAGCACCCGATTATGACAAGATTACCTTGCACCACAATGACAAGGAATATAGCTTCACCAAGAGTGAAATCCATATGATCACGGAAGCGCGGGTGGATGAACTGTTTGATTATGTCGACAAAGAACTAAAGAAAATTGGTCGCTCACGGAAGTTGCCAGGCGGAGCAGTGCTGGTGGGCGGTACCGCCAAGTTGCCAGGCATTGCTGACTTTGCCAAGGAAAAACTCCAGCTGGCCGCCCGGGTTGGTGAACTCCAACCCTTACAGGGGTTGGTAGACGTTGTAGATGATCCCGCTTTCGTTACTGCGATTGGCTTGATGCAGCTCGATATGCTCCTCATGCCAGATCCGACTGCCGCCCACGGCACACCTAACCAAAAGGCTTTGGGCATGATCGAAGGCCTGCTGCGCCGCTTGCGAAAAAACTAGCTATATTGAACCGCATGCCCAGATCGGGTATACTCCCCACATACACATGATAAGAGAGGATAGAGCTGTCACATGCCGCAAGTGAATCCAGCAATTGAAACGTTTGCTCGTATTAAAGTCGTAGGGGTCGGAGGCGCCGGTGGGGCAGCCATCAACCGCATGGTTGAAGCAGGGGTAGAGGGCGTTGAATTTATTGTCGTCAACACCGATGCTCAAGCGCTGCACCACTCTAAGGCTCAGACCAAGATCCACATTGGCCGTGACGCCACGCGTGGGCTCGGTGCTGGTGCCGATCCGACAGTTGGCCAAAAAGCCGCCCAGGAATCGATTGATGAAATCCGCAAAGCGGTTGAAGGCGCCGATATGGTCTTTGTGACCATCGGGGCCGGTGGTGGGACTGGTAGCGGGGCGGGACACATTGTTGCCCAAGCTGCCGAAGATGCCGGTGCTCTCGTTGTTGGTTTTGCTACAAAACCCTTTGCGTTCGAGGGTGAGAAGCGCCGTCGTAATGCTGACATCGCTATCGATAACCTCCGTAAAGCCGTCGATACCTTAATTATTATTCCGAACGATCGGTTACTTCAAACTATTGACCGCCAAACCCCATTGCTCGAAGCCTTTAAGGTTGCCGATGACGTTTTGCGCCAGGGGGTTCAAGGTATTTCCGATCTCATTACGGTGCACGGCTTGATCAACCTAGACTTTGCCGATGTCAAAACGGTGATGAGTCACGCCGGCTCTGCCCTCATGGGCATTGGCCGGGCAAGTGGAGAGGACCGTGCCACCAGTGCGGCCCAACAAGCTATCGAATCACCACTACTCGAAGTCTCCATTGATGGCGCGCGGGGTATTCTCTTTAACGTCATTGGCGGCAGCGACATGTCAATGCACGAGATCAACCAAGCCGCGGAGACCATTACATCAGCCGCCGATCCCGAGGCCAACATTATCTTTGGGGCCACCATCAGTCCTGAACTTGAAGGCGAACTCATTATTACTGTAGTGGCAACTGGTTTCGATGATGCCTATTACGCCAACCGCGCTGCCAAAGCTCCAAGCTTCACACCTCCACCGGCCCTCAAGAACGACAATGACCAAGAGATCAACAGTATTAATATGGATCTTATTAAGGACGATCAAGACGACGTCAGCGACATGAGCAGCGATACCCCTATGCCAAATATCTGGACCTTAGAAGACGATGAGGCTGACACTGATAAGAAAACAGCTGATAAAGACGACAAGCCAACCCCTATGTCCGAGCCGATTGTGGGTTCAGCTGAAGAAGATGAACTCGAAAAACCATCATTTTTGCGCCGATTGACCAAGCGCCGCGAGCAAAAAGGTGGGGATAAGTCCGACGACTCTCAAGAAAACGAAAAATAACAGAGGTAAAAACGGTAAATAATACACCGTTTTATGTATTGCCAAACGCTGTATATGGGTCTATGATCAATGGTATAGACGCTATATGTAGTGATATAGATATAGTAATCGTACGTTGAGAATGAACACATAATCTGTTTTCATCCGCCTTAGGCGGACGAGCAGGAGGGTAACAACTAAGCATGAAATGCAGGCAATGCTCGTTAGCAGATACAAAAGTTATAGAGTCACGTGATGTCAGTGAAGGCGAAGCAATCCGCCGTCGCCGGGCATGCACTGGGTGCGGTTATCGTTTTACAACCTACGAAAGGCTAGAACGACCGCAGATAATTGTTATCAAAAACAATGGTACCAGGGAACTCTTTAGCCGAGAAAAACTGCTAGCAGGCCTATACAGAGCATGCGAGAAAACTCCCATAACTGGCCTTCAGCTAGAACACCTGGTCTCAGACATAGAACAATATATCTATGCCTGTGGTGACCAGGAGGTGCAGACAGCACGCTTGGGCGAAATGGTTATGGAGCGACTGGCAGTGCTCAACGAAGTTGCGTATGTGCGTTTTGCTAGTGTCTATCGCCGGTTCAAAGATATTGCTGGGTTCGAACGTGAACTACTGCAAATCAAAGAGCGCAAGGTGAAAGAACCTATCGACTAGACTTTCTCTGTTCCTAGAATCCATTACTTAGTAATGGATTCCGTGGAGCTGAGAGCGTTCTAGAGAGACGAACGTACTAAACTCTAAACAAACAACAAAAATAAACATCTGTGAGGGGTCACAGATTATAACAATATAAGTGAGGGTAAATACCATGGGACAAACAACAATCCTGGGGCGCAGGCGGTTCTTTACGCCAGTCAAAAGCAAGGGCTACGATCAGCTCAAATGGGTCACGCGTGACTCAGTAATTATGAATCCGATGA
>DATIHS010000090.1:0-10837 GCA_035480475.1 Patescibacteria group bacterium | reverse complement strand
CAGCGGCCTGCTTCGACCTGTTCGTTGGCCAGCACTGTTTTATCAAAAGGACACCACCATTGCAGCGACTCTTTCTGATACGCCAGGCCGCGTTCGAAGAGCAGCTTGAAGAACCATTGCGTCCACCTGTAGTACCCAGGGTCAGAGCTGTCAATCTCACGTGACCAGTCATAGCTAAAGCCCATTTGCATCAGCTGTTGCTTGAACTTAGTGGTATTTTCTTTAATAGCCTGCTGGGGGCTAATGTTGTTCTTGATGGCATAGTTCTCCGCCGGCAGGCCAAAAGCATCCCAGCCCATAGGATGCATGACGTTATAGCCGCGCATGCGGTAAAAGCGCGCCACGGCGTCGCCAATGGTGTAATTGCGGACGTGGCCGACGTGCATGGCCGCCCCACTAGGGTAAGGGAAATACTCCAACACATAGCGTTTGGGCTTGCCTGGATCTTCGGTGGCCTGGTAAATCTTGGCCTTTTCCCACTCAGCCTGCCACTTGGGCTCAATATCTTTTGGATTGTATCGTTGCACTAGTTAATCCCTTCCACGCGATAACCCACCTTTGTTATGCCTTTCTTGGATTTTACCTTGGTTACCTCTATCTTGCCAATGTCATTCAAGTGTTGCACGTGGGTTCCGCCGCATGGCACGCCGTAGTCACCATATAAAACCACGCGAGTGGGTTTGTTGCTGGGGATGTTATCGGGCACGTGCCGACAGAGCTGGGCGAGCTCTTCTTTGCTCACATATCGCAACGTATTGGTGATATTGGCACGAAGGAGCTCGTCAATCTTAGCTTGCAGTTCGCCTTGGATATCGCGATCCGGTTCGCCTTGGTATTCCACAAAACTCATGTGCGGATAATGGGCGCCCTTGCCCGGAACCAGGTCAGGATAGACGGTAGACATGGCCATATCCAGCACGTGGCCAGCCGAATGCAGACGTGTATTACTATCACGCCGGCCTATATCTACTTTACATTCCACTGGCTCACCCACCATTGGGGCTGCACCTTCGCCGATGTGCCAAACATCGCCATTTTCGTCCATACGGACTTCATTAACGATGAAACTATTTAGCTTGCCAGTGTCCCAGTCCTGGCCTCCACCCCTAGGGTAAAAACAGGTTTGGTCCAATATGACCGCCGGGCGGCCGTCTTCAGTTGATTTGACTGCCTCGACCGTTGCTTCACAGGTCACAACACCAAAATCGTCCATATACAAAAGTTTCGTCGCCATAATAAATTTCCTTCTAGCATTAAGATTGGGTAAAAGAGAAAAGCTCGCCTTAGGCGAGAAAGCGCCGCTTGAAGTAGTAATACGCCACTATCATACTGAATAGTTTATCACTGAGCGGCTTTTAGAGTAAAACTTCCTGCCTTTAGGACATGCTTGTTGGCATTGGCAATTTGAGCGCGGAGTACAGAATCTGGCATATCCGAACGCCGCAGAGCCACGGGCCAAGCAGCTTCGACTTTCTCGACTGCACGGGCAATATCTTCATACAGCTCTTTATCATCTATCTCAACTGAAGCGGTATAAACACCGATGTATCTTTGCTGGTCTTCTAGCGCCAGGCGGTAATCGGGGTAAAGGACCGAGACTGGTTCTATCTTGTCGTTGCCACGTAATATCCGTGGATCGATCGTTCGCACCTTTCCTGGTGGCAACACAAAAATAAGCCTACCATCCCGATAACGTACGCTTGCAGTTGCTTCATTTTCAGGTAATTTAGCCATCTGAATGCCGGGTGGACAGACAGGGCCATGGTAAAACGATTCGGCAGAATAACCATGTGTGTATTCGTCCATAACGTCGCGTTGATGGCTAGCGATACGTTCGGCGGTATCTAGTAGCCAGCGCATAACAGGGTCATCCCTCGCCACAGTTTCGAATAACTCAAACATATAGGTGGCAGAGTTGTACAAATAATCACGCGGGTAAAATTCCTGATATTGGCGGGCCAGCGGGTGGTCGCAAACAAAAAAGTATCGCTCGGCAAAATTGAGCATGTCACTCAACAGATCCTGTACCGGCTCACACCAGTGCTCCAAATTCTTGCGCATATAGGAAATACTGTCTTCGTATGCTGTTTTACCGTCGGTATAAGCGAGCTGCTCTCCTTCGTCTCCCTCGGGAACGATCATACGGACCACAAAACTTAGGGACTGTTCTGTTTGGAACCTTCTTTTACGATCAGTATAGAAATCTTCTTCAGCATTGTATTGGAAACGATCGCCGTCCAAACGCCTTGCACGGTGGTTATTATTCAAAAAACTCCGCCGGGCCTTCGCTGCATTTTCCTCTAAGAAATTAAGGCATACCAAGCGCGTGCCGCGGAGAAACATATTTTCACCTTCCACAACGCCCTGTTCGACAAAGCTGTCCATTAGCCCCGCTCGCTCAAAGAATGTTACTCGCAACGTATCAGCCAGTGTTTCCTTTCCATGACCTTGATAGTTGTCTTCGGCTGCATGGCCATCGTAGGCATGTGAGAAGTCATTGTAATAACCTTCTAGGATGTCCTGGGGACCACCTCCCATTACACGGGCGATGCAGGCCAAAGAGAAGGCATGGCTGAGTTGAGCATACTCACCTGCACCTTTGTGAGTCTCGTATTTACGAATACGGCTCAATTTCATGGAATCCACTAAATACGGCATGTTTTGAAAGCCAATCACCATAGCATCGTCAACTGCCGGATCAGGGAATCGGCTTCGGTCACCTAGAGTAGTCATGCCATGAAAGGGATGATGCACCTCAACTCTGTCACCGCTCAGGTAACGAAACCAAAAGCGTTCGTGTGGATCTGGCCGCTCAACATCGAGCGGAGCAGGTACCCCTACGACTGAACCCTGCTCTAAACTTAAAGACATCATTTGGAGCTTATTTTATACTGAGCTAACAGAGATGCAAGCAGTAGCGCTATCTGTTATAGGTGCCGGCGGCGCTTGCGAGCGGTTTCGATAGCTAGGTTAGGTAAATACTTTGTCCAGTTGATAACAAGGTCGCGGGCGTGCAGATATTCTACGTCTTCACCCTTGAAGCCGCGCTTGAAGACCGACACGCCATAAAAGCGGTGCGTCGTCTGTTCGGGCATGACGACACCCCAGAAGTTATAACGGCTCAGCCCCCGACGTTTGGCTTCTTTAATAGCTTCCCATTGAATAAGATAGGCCCCAGGTTCGCGGCGCCCCAGTTCGGTGCTGGCGCCGTAATGATAGGCGGCTTCTTGGTTATAGAAAATCACGTAGGCTTCGGCAACCAGCTCGCCCTGACTCGTTTCAGCCCTATACAGCAGCGCTTGCCCTGCTCCAGCAAATAGACGGAATTGCTCTTTCAGGAATTTCTTGCCATATGGCACAAAGCCATGTCGCTGAGCGGTTTGCAATTGCAGGTTGTAAAACTCGTCGATGGCCTCCGGATCGGTGGTCGTCGTCACCTTAATACCGCGTTTTTTGGCCTGTTTGAGTTCGTACCTGGTATTTTTACGAAAGTTGTTGAGAAGTGTGTTCTCGTCTGCCGTAATGTCGAGCTGGGATGTGAGCTCGGCATGGAGATGCATTTTGGCAGGCCTAAAACCTCGCTTTTTGAATAGTTCGGCGTTAGCTGGCGTTTCGGTAATTTGTGGGCGCACACGTACAAAAGCACACTTAGTAGCATGTCCTTGCCGCTGCATTTCAGCCACGGCTGCGTCGACAAGCGTCTTATTTGACCAATCGAGGATTGGGCCGGCAGGTACCGTCAGATAACGAGCCCGTCGCGCTGGTTCAACTATCGATAACATAACCCCTTGTAAGTTTTGGCCATCATAAAGGCCCTGACGATAAACCGTCCGGCCCATCACTTCGTTAAAGTCTCCCCAGAGCCACGATTGCAAAAAATTGGCTTCCGGATGGGTCGCAATAAAGGCTTCCCAAGTGGCTTTATCGGTTACTGGTTGGATTGTAATGTCAGCCATTCGTTGACCTTTCCTGCCAATTCCTTTGCTTGCTGTTCTGAAATATTAATATGGGTTGGCAAATTAACAATGTGGGCGGCGATGGACTCCGCATTCGGGCACTGCCCTGGTTGGTAATGTGTCAGCTCCATATAGCGGCCGGGCGCAATCACGGCATCATACCAAGGGTTGCCGATGTAGATGTTGGCATCTTTGAGGTATTTTTCTAAGTCGCGGGGATTATCAACGAGTAGCGGAAAACGTATGTAAAGTGCACCGTTTTGGTGTGGTAGCTGGATGTTCGCTGGCAGTGCCTGCCGATACACCTCAGCAATCGCTTGCCGATGTTCAAGGATAGTTTGAAGATTTTGTAGTGCGGTGAGCGCGAGGTAAGCTTGGCGTTTGGGCAAGGCACGAATATGGCCTGGATCTCCCGCCATTTGGTTTGGCAATAATTTGAAGGTTCTGAGCATTTTAAGCCAGATCTTACCGAGGCCAAGGCGGTGCGTTGCGCGGATAAAGTGAGTGTTGAGCGGATACCAGAAGGCCTGCCAACGCAGCATTTGTGAGACATGGAAAGATGGCTCTGCTGTTGTTTCAAGGGTTTTAAAAATGGCTGCTCCGCCGGATACCGCATCGATGATTTTGTCTTGGCTAAACGAAAGTGCCGCGGCATCTCCTACCTCACCCGCCTGCTCGCCAGTCGGATAGACTAGTCCAGCGCTATGGGCCAAATCCTCAATCAGCGGTAGTTTGTGTTGATCGCACAAAGCTTTGATAGCAGCTATGTCTGCCGGCATACCAAGGGTATTTTGGATAACAACTGCTTGTATATTCGGCTCAGCTTTGAATGCTTGCTCCAGCGCCGCAGCTGAAAAATTGAGGCTGTCAGTCGGAATATCAATTAGGTATGGTTTATAGCCGGCCGCCTCAATGGCTGCATAAACGACGTAACAGGTGTAGCCATTGACTGCTACATAGCTGTCGGCCGGCAGTTGGAATTGTTTCAGAATGAGCGTGATAGCCTCACGACCTTTATACGTCAGGATGACGCTTTGTGCTTGGTAATCGGCTTGTAGCTTCTGGGTGAGGTCCGTCTTAACGCGACCAGGCAGAAAAGGACGCAAAGAACGCTTAACAAACGCTCCTGAATAATTTGAGCCGAGCGAATTAAAAATACTCATGACTTTAGGGCTTTCATAATAATAGCCGCTACTTCTGACGGATGCGTGGCGTGCGGTGAGTGGCCAGTGCCCGGAATGACGTCAAGGGTGGCGTGCGCTAAACGGGCTTGTAGTTTTTTAGCGTCAGCAATGGGGGTAGCTGTGTCGTCAGCGCCCCATATTAGCTGCACCGGCACAGCGATAGATGAGACATCTAACTGTTTGTCGGCTGCCAACATGTTCTTCATGGTCTGCTTCATGTCTTCTGAGGCTCGATAGTAGTCTTTGGCACCAATCAATTTATAAAATACCTTTTTTATTAACGGAACTTTGGCGAGGGGTTTGCCCAACTTAGCGACTGCCTTGAAGGTCCCCCGCTTGAGCTTACTCACAATATCCCCATGGTAAATACCGGCACTATCAATCAGGATGAGCTTTTCCAGGCTGTTGGGGTAAGCTACTGCGTAATTGAGAGCGATGCGCCCCCCATTAGAGTGTCCGATGACGATTGGCCGGGTCTCGCCATCGAGTTGTTGTTTGAGCCAAGCCACATAGCCCGGCATATCCCACGCATGGTCGGTCGTTGTTGTCAGCCCAGGCACGTGCAGTTGGACGACTTCTATGCCTTGTTGTTCTAATATCGAAACCAAACTTGTCCATTTGTCTAAGCTATATGTCCAGCCGTGAATGATAAAAACTTTCATGACGGGCCAACTCCCCATGCAGCCCGTTTTTTATCCCATGCTGCGCCACGCCTGGCTAATTTGCTAGCATCTGACGGGTTAGCGAGGAGCGGTTCAATAACCCCTTCCAGATAGCGAATCCCCTTAAATAGGATAGTTTCACCGCCGTGCAGATTGCTTTGCAGGTATATAAGGACATCGGCTGGTTGAGTAAAGACTTCCAGCTTTGTGTTGGCTGCAAGCTTGCCTTCAAGTCTCGGGGCGGTGTGCTTTGCCACCCGCGGCCCAATCAAGATAAGGCGTTCGACATTGAGCGACGCCAGCGCCTCAGCAAGTTTGTTATGTTCCATGGCTTCATCCTGGCCCTGTTCCAACATATCACCCACTACTGCCCACTTATGCTCGGCCGGATACGCCTCAAAGGTTTCCAAGACTGAACGCAAGCTATCAATATTCGAATTATTATAGGTGCTATCAAAAATAGTGGTGCCTTTGATACCTTCGAATATATTGCTGCGACCCGGCGGCATGACAAAGTTTTTATAAGCATAATCAGGTGTTTTATTTAAGTACCTTAGCAGGCCATCTACCATCGCCAACTGGTAATAGTTATTGCGCGGCAAAATAGCCGGAATGGTGTACGTTACGCCTTGGAAGACAAATTCTGAAGTTTTTGGATTGAGAGTGTAGCTTTTGAGGTCGGCTATTTTAACCTGTTGGGTGTCAGCCTGAGTACGGTCAAGCTGTGAAAGCATCAGGTCATTGTCGCCGTCCAAAATAACGAGCTTGCGGGTAGCAGCTGCAACATTGCCATATTCGTGTGCTACCGCCTCACGAACTGTCTCAAAACGGCCTGCTTGCACTGCGCTGTCATATTGTGCAGTGTGGGAATGCAGCGCACTCACCCATAACGTAACCTCCGGTTTGAGCAACTTAGCCAGAAAAGCACCTTCGTGCGGTCGGTCAGCGTCGACCTCTGCAACATAGAGCTTTTCCGTATATGGCTTAGTGAAAGCCGCTAGTGGCGCCATCAGGAATAATCCAAACCAGCGCAGGCGCGACCCGTCTATTCCATGTAAGCCAAGAATATCGAAGGGGATGCCAAAAGAACTGTTGGCATGGTGGGAATAGTGCGCCTCCGAACCAAGTTGGGCTTCGAGCAAATGCAAAAGGGTGGTTTTGCCGGCCGAACCTGTTATGACGATGACGCGGGGGTGCCAGCGGTGCAGTTTAAGGGCAGCCCAGAAACGGAAGTATCGCGCTACCAAAAAGTAGAGCCGCGCTTTAAGCTGTTTGAACATACGCTTATTTTACCGTACCTGTCCCCAAGAAGTAATGCCAAATAAAAGTCCCCGCTCTAAGGCGGGGACGCGATTGTCTGGTGGAGCACTGTAGGTGTAACCTACGTCCGCTTGCGCAGATGGATCCAAGATCCGTGCCCCATGCAGGCGTTATGCTAACAAAGTTAGTGGTTTCTGTAAATTATTCGTGGGTAATTTACATGCACTCGGGCGGAACTGCCGTCGTATTGCCGGCCGCGGCGGCTTTTTGGATGGCTTGGAGACAGGCTTGTGAAACACCTTCTAAGCCAGTGCCATGACCGCTTGCAGCTGGGCTATTCGTGCTTGTTGGCAGACCACCGCCCCCAAAGAGGGAACTAAAATCGCCCAAAACCTGTAGTAATGGTTTAGCACCATCAGGTTTGGTGATGTTTACTTTGTCGTTCGTGAAAGTATTGGTCAAAGTCGCCACATTGTCTTTGTCGGCAACCTTAACTTGGATTTGGCGCATATTTTTACCGCCGTCGATCCACACAAAAACGCTGACTGTCGGCTGTGGGTTGTTGGACGGTTTCGTTTCAGTATCACCAGTGGCCTTCTGTGTTGTCTTTGCGCAGTCGTTGAGTTGCTTCAGGCTTTGGACTGAACTTAACTGGTTGGCAAAGGCTTGGGCTTTTTGCTGGTTAAAGCTCAGCTCATATTTCGTTGCGGCTTGGCCATCTACCTTATCGGCTGTCTTGCTTTTAACAATGACAAACGCGTTCTTGTCATAGAGCTTGCCAAGTTGGTCAACGTCTTGCTGGCTGAAGCCATTGAAAGCCGTCGTGCAACCGGCGTCAGCTTGTTTGAGGAGGCTTTGGTCAACCTCAACCCATTGGTTGCTCAACTTATCGCCAACACTGTTAACCACGCTGGCAATTTCTGGGCTGCCGAGTGCAGCGAGGCCCTTCAGAGTGCTGAGGTCACCGAGTTTAAAGTACAGGTTTTGGTCGACGGCGCGCAGCTCGACAGGTAGTTTGACACCGCTGGCAGCAGCGTCCAGATTAACGTCAAAAGCGTGTTTATCGCTGTCGAGCGCTCCGGTAAAGTTGACGGTAATATTTTTGATGGTGGCATCCTTGCCATTCATATCGACAACTGCACTCCCTTTACTGCTCAATTGGTGCTGGGCCAGAAGTTTTTGGACAGATTTCTTAAGGACGTTTTCGGGTTTATTGGGCACAATGACACCGTAGTAAGCTGCCGCGCTGCCCCCGAGTAACACGAGCAAACCTGCAAGCAACAAGGCCAGCAATGTAAGCTTCTTCTTACGATGGGTTGGTGCTGATACGTTTGGCGTAGCCGGCGGAACAGCTTGGACTGGCGTTTCTAGAGATGACTTTGGTGAAGTTTCCGTAGGGGAAGATGGTTCTGTGGGAGGTGTTAGCGGCGGATCGACTGCTGGCGTCTCCGGTATGTTATTCGGTGTCTCTGTTGGTTCTGGCATATTACCCTCCGCCCACGTTATTTGTCTTTATTATAATCGAAACTTAAATTGGACTGAATTATTGTAGATTTTGTAGGCGCGTCTGTAGCTCGTCAACAGGGATCGAGCTGGTTGGCAGGGCTGTGGTGTTGCGTACGCCATAACTGGTGTAGGTGTCTTCGCGCGGTGAGTCATTGTAGCTAACCTTCGTGAGCTCCCCTGACCAGCCGTCAATTTCAAACGTAAAGCTAAGCGCTTGGCTGTTGGCATATTGGGTAGGGTCTACCTGTTCGAGTTGTTGCAGGCCAGCGTCACGGGCGAACTGCTTGAGCATGCCCACGTATGCTACTGGCATAACTTGTACTTTATATGTGTAAACAGGGCGGCCATTGACGCGTTTGTGGGTTACGTTGGAAGCGTCAAAGTGATACACATCATTGTCACCAATAAATTCGATAAGGGCTTCACGCTGGCTTGCGGGCAAATCGCCAGTCGGCACAACCCCAAATAGTGCCTGGCTATAAAGTTGTGGCCCGCCGCTCGCATCGTTTTGCTCAGTCCGGCCCCAAATTCCTAAAATCGAGCTGAAATCGAAGGCTTTGCCGGCCGCATTCTTTTGGGTTGTTTTGATGCTGTTATAGCGCACGTAGTCGGTTGTTGGTGTACCTATGCTTTCTGTATCAACTGTGGTGGAAGTGTCTTGCGTCTGGGTAAGAAGGGCGGTGGCGTGGACTTGTGTTACTGGGCTGGTAGTAAGTTGCATTGTTTGCACAAGTTGCTGGCCAGTGTCGGACTGGACCGTTCGGCGTGTCACTGAAACGCTGCTTAAACTGGTAGCTAACATGCGGCCAAAGATACGGCTCGGCGACATGTACACGAATTGCCACCACGCGAAAAAGGCGAAGAGGAGTAGTACGATGGCGGCGGTGACCATAAGGTTGACAGGTGTGAAGTGAAGTTTTTTAAGTCTAGGCATTTTTCTATTGTAACAGATAGGCCCGTGTATACCCTTTTAATCGGTTGGGTGGTATAATCTGGGCGTCCCTGGGGATATAGCTCAGTTGGCTAGAGCGCTTGTATGGCATACAAGAGGTCCGGGGTTCGAGTCCCCGTATCTCCACCAGCAAGGAGGATTTATGACACAAGCAACTATTTCACCCGAAGCCATCCAGGCGAATCCCGAATTCGACCCTCACTTTTTGAATGCCCTCGCCGAACATGGCCAGCAAGAATTTGATCATCATCAAGCTATCCGTAAGGATTGGTCATATCATGACGTCTTGGACCGAGATGTTACCGCCAAGCTGGCCGTCATGCCTCCGCTACAACTTGATCCAGAGGTAGCCAATATTTATTTGGGCAACCTTGTGGTCGAAAAAGGCCATGCTGAATATGATCGTGTCACCGCCTTGGTATTTCAAGGCCACCCTGTCTTTCGGGCTTGGAAAGACACGTGGGTCGCTGAAGAAGAACAACATGGTGACGCCATGCTGCAATGGGCCAAAGTTCGCGGCCTTTTTCCCAAAACAAGTGATGGCGCAGTGGATATGGGTGACGTCCACCGAAATATTCAGGGCTATTTGAAGCATGGACTGGCATTAAATTTTGATGATGCGGCTTTTGGCATGGCATATCCTGCTTTGCAAGAAATTGCCACACGTATAACCCATAAAGAAGTTAAAGACCGGTTACCAACAGACGAAATGGTCGGCCGTGTGCTTTTAAGCAAAATTATCGCTGATGAAGAGCGTCATGAGCGCTTTTATGCCGCAATGGTGCGCCACGCTTTGCACGACGCCGACCCGGCCATGGCGTCACATCAAATGCGCGGGGTGGCACGGTCAATGCTCGGTTTTGCTATGCCGGGAATAGAGGGTGACATTCCAGATGGAGAGCAGATTACTGCTGCCTACCAACATACGGGAGCGTTTAGTATTTCTAAGGTCGCCAGAGATGTTTTGATACCGATGCTTGAAGATGAGGGCCCACATGGCTGGAATATAGCCGGTGTGGAGTTTCTAGATACCCGTGCTCGGCGCGCCCAAGAACGCCTCGTAAAGTTCAGAGAGGACATGCGCGCTAAAGTTGATAGCGACCGTGGCCTAATACTCGTCCTTGGCAAAGCCAGGCGGGAGCTCCAACAAGCCGCCTAAAACAAAACCGGCCTTTGTGGCCGGTTCTTCGTGCGCGCCCACCTGTGCGGCGGTGCCCATCCGTTTGTTTTAATTGTTTGTTTAACTCGCCGCGCTTGCGCACGATTACTGTATAAGCATAACCTAAGAATTACTGCTGTCAATGCTCCGCAGCATCA
>DATIHS010000089.1:0-3357 GCA_035480475.1 Patescibacteria group bacterium | reverse complement strand
ACTGATTATGAGCTATATTGCCCCTTATGTGGGCGTGGCGATGGCGGAATACCTCTGGCAACAGTTGGCCCAGGATACGATTATTATCTATGACGACCTAACTGCGCATGCCCATGCTTACCGCGAGGTTGCCCTAATGAGCGGTGTCAGCCCGGGGCGTGACTCGTATCCGGGTGATATGTTTTATGCACACTCCGGTTTGCTGGAGCGGGCCGGTCGGCTGGAGAGTAACAGCGCTCATCTCACGAGTATTCCGCTGGTTCACGCGGCAGCGGGTGACATCACGGCCTACTTGCCAACCAACATTATGTCTATCACCGACGGGCAATGGATTTTGGACATGGATATTTTCCGCAACGGTATCCGGCCGGCTATTAATATTGGCCTCTCTGTGACTCGTGTTGGTGGTGTCGGGCACAACAAACGCCAAAAGGCTTTGGCCGCCCAGACGCTCAAACTTATGGCGGACTTCCGTCAAGCTGAAGAATTCTCGCATTTCGGCTCTGAGTTAGCCCTTGAAGCCAAGCATGCTTTGCAAACGGGTAAATATGTCTTTGAAATCCTGACGCAAAGCCCCTCGGACACCTATTCGTTTATGGCCCAACAGCTCATGCTCGATATTGTGCTCAACCTGACCGACGGCGAAACCATAGATGTTTCTGCGCTTAAATTAAACGTCTTGGACTATGCGCCGAAAGTAACCGGTGATGATAATTACGAACAGGTACGCGACGAGCTCAAAGCCAAGACAGTCGTTGAGCTAAAGGGTGCTCCGTCCAAGCCGCCTGGGGAAGTGCCGCCGCCTGACGCCAGTGGTGGAGACAAACCGGCAGAAGCTGAGGCTAGTTCGGATAAAAAGCATGACGAAAAGCATGATGACAAGAAAGACGACAAGAAAGAGTCGGAAGCGAAACCCGATGAAACCAAACCTGAGACAGCCAATGCCGAAGAAAAAACACCGGCGGAGGCTAAGTCATGAAACGACCAAGTGAAATTGAACGCGACGAAATAGCTATGGGCACGCTTGCCGAACTGACAAGTGTTTTCGAAGGTATTGCCAGCATGCGTATTGCCCAAATTAAAAATCAAGTACTTCAAGCGACACAGTTTTTTGATGAACTGTGGCACATTTATTCCCAACTGCGCGTGAGTGCCATTTTTGGCTTTGGCCGGCAAAACCAAGAAGTTAAAGTAATAGATAAAGAACTGTATATTATTATCACTGCTGAAGGGGGGTTTAGCGGAGACATTGACCAAAAACTCATCCAAATTATGCTTAAAGCGTACGATAAGGATAAAAACGAAATCATTGTCATTGGACACCACGGAGCTATCCAGTTGGCCCAGCGTGGGATCTCGTACAAAAAATACTTTAAATTGCCGACCAAAGACCAAAACATTAACGTAGCTCCCATTATCCGCGAAGTCCAACAATACCGTGACACCACTGTCTTTTACCAGGAATACGTTTCCCTCATGGTCCAAGACGTGAAGTACATTGAACTCTCGAGCGCCGTGCAGCAAAAGGGACGCCAAGTTGACGAAGCGGATGAGATTATCAGTGAAGCCAACTACATTTTTGAACCGAGCACCTATGATGTCGTTGACCACCTGGAGCGTTCCATGATGAATATTGCAATAAGCCAGCTTATCTTGAATTCCAAATTGGCACAGTATGCCTCACGTTTCCGCGCTATGAGTGCCAGTAACCAACGGGCCAATGAAGCCAAGAGTGACCTGCATTTGGAATACAACCGCGCCAGACGGGCCATTAAAGACGAGCGCCTCAAAGAGATTATTAACGGCATGAAGAAATCACAAGCGGCGGCATCATCATGAGTAGTGGTGTCGTAACGACCATTAAAGACCTCATTGTGCGAGCCCGCTTTGACGACGATATGCCAAGCGTTGGTGAACTTATTATTGTCGACAATGGTCATCAGACTAAACTGTTAGTCGACCACCTTGAGCCTGGTGGTGTGGCAATGTGCCTCAATATCCGTTCCGATCGTCGTATTCAACGGGGCATGGTAGTGCAGCGTACCAATAAAGGCATTGAAATCCCCGTTGGCGACCCGACCGTGGGTCGCATCCTTGACGCGGTTGGCGACCCGTTAGATGGCCTGGACCCTATCCAGGGCGAGAATGTTGTCTACAAGGACATTCTGAAACTGCCTGTCCGCTCAACTGAGTTCAAAGTTGCTAAACCGGAAATTCTCGAAACCGGCATCAAAGTCATCGACTTTTTCACGCCGTTCGTAAAAGGCCGCAAAATTGGCATTATTGGTGGTGCTGGCGTTGGTAAAACCGTCCTCACCATGGAACTTATTAACAATATTGCCAAATCGAGCGGCGGTTTGTCATTCTTTGCTGGTATTGGTGAGCGTATCCGTGAAGGCCACGAATTGTGGGATACGTTGCGGGCTGAAGACCTGCTCAAAAACACTGTTATGTTCTTTGGCCAGATGAATGAAAACCCCGTTCAACGTTCTCTAATTGGTATTGCGGCCACAGCCGGGGCCGAGTATATCCGTGATCATGACCATAAAGATATCCTGTTTTTCGCCGACAATATGTTCCGTTACATTCAAGCCCGTAACGAACTGTCGACCATTTTGGATCAGGTGCCAAACGAAGGTGGTTACGAACCGACTATTTTCTCTGACGTAAAGCTCTTACAGGACCGCCTAAGTTCCAATGAAAACGGCTCCATTACCTCAGTCCAGACCATCTACGTGCCGGCAGACGACCTGTCTGACCCAGCGGTGCAATTTATCCAGCATGAAATGGACTCTATTATTGTGCTCTCGCGTAAAGTGGCGGAGCAGGGTGTCCGTCCGGCCGTTGACCTCAGTAAAACGACCTCTTCATTACTGACGCCCGAAGTAGTTGGTGACCGGCATTATTTATTGAGCGTCCAAGTACTGGCCTTGTTGCAAAAGTACGAATCGCTCAAGAGCATCATTGCCATTATTGGTGAGAATGAACTATCCGCTGCCGACCGAGCAGACTATGCCAAAGCTAAAAAACTCATCCAAAACTTTACGCAGAACATGAATGTTATGACCAAACACAACGGTGTGCCAGGAGACTTCTTTACCAGAGAGCAAACATTGCAAAGCATAGAGGAAATTGTGGCATAGCCTTATGGCAGACGAGGCACCTGTAGCCCAAGAAAGCGCGGCTCAACCGACCCATGATAGCGAACACATGCATGTCAAAGTGTATGCGCCCTTTAAAGTGTATTACGATGGGGAAGCGGAGAGCATTTCAGCTGAGAATGACACGGGCCCATTCGACATTTTACGCAAACACCATAACTTTATGACACTCCTAAATCCTGGTGATATTGTGGTC
>DATIHS010000088.1:0-3107 GCA_035480475.1 Patescibacteria group bacterium | reverse complement strand
ATAATACGGGCACAGCCAGCAGGGTTGCGAGGCCGATACCAATAATTCGTTTCATAAAAATTCTATCCCTTTTATCTTGACATGTAGGCTTATTGTCAATTCTACCATAAGCTTTATGAAGGAAGTAAATAATACCTACCTTGGCGCGTAATCAGGCCTTCTTTTTGCAGGGTGTCTAAAACCACTTGAAGCCGTTGGTCTGGCAGTATTGTCTGAAGCTTCATTTCGGAGTGTTTGCTGCCAGCTAGGAGGCGTAAAACCTGGCCGCGCAGCTGGCGGTTTGAACCCGAAAACGTACTTTGTTTGGCATAATGTTTGCTTACCAGGCTGAGATTGCCGACCGAAGCCTTGAGGTAAGCTCCATAATCCATGAGAGCCCAGTACCATTCGCGCGGGTTAGCTTTATCTAGCGACGCCTGAACCAAGGGCAGTAATTCGCTATCCGTTACTGCCATGTGGTCATGAAAAAAGTGATGGATAAAAACAGTCCGGATGTTGGTTTCAATAAAAGGGTGCGCTTCATTGTAAACATAGGTGCAAACCGCCGCTGCGGTGTTATAACCGATGCCCTTGCAGGCAGTTAGGTTAGCCAGTTGCCACCGAGACTTAGGCGCCAGGGTTTTGGCGGCTTCGTGCAGGTATTTTGCACGCCGATTATAGCCCAAGCCATTCCAGCTCTTAAGGACTGCCGCTAGCGGTGCGGCGGCGAGTGAAGCTATGGTGGGAAAGCTGCCCAGAAAGGCCTCATATTTAGGGATAACCCTGGCCACCTGTGTTTGTTGCAACATGATTTCACTGACCAAGATGGGGTATGCTTCCAACGGCTCACGGCGCCACGGTAAATCACGGCCATGGTCATGGTAATAGGCCCACACATGAGTTTGGAATTGGTTCGTGTTGGTCGGCGCCACTATGACTTTTTAGCGGCAATCCAAGTCATGGTAGCCGCACCTGCATACCAAGCGGTACCAGTAATAAGGATACGGGCGACAACTGCTTCGTGACTGTAGGCCGCAAAAAAGATACCCATCAGTAACCACGTCACGTAAGGAACGTAGAGCAGCCACGCTTGCCAACTGTTTGGCAAATAGCTGCCACGGACTTTAATAAACCATTGGTTACTTCTTTTTACTTTTCTTGGCATAGCTTAGTAATCCTCCGTAATGGTATAAAAACATACCCGTTAATGTAATTTCACTAAGTAATCCCGTCACAAAGCAGAAGGCTAGTAGCCTATTTTCGCGCTGTTCAACGACGAGTAACGACCGTCCGGCCACAACGTAGCCGCCATTATTGGCCTGCACCACTGCAGCTACCCGCACAGTAGGTTTGGGTTGCCAACTCACTTTAGTTTGTGGCTGGGCATGGGTAAAAACGCCCACTGGAAACGCCGGTAGGGCGCTATCTAGCTGGCCATTTCCTTGTATGGGCTGCCCTTGCTTGTTATAGACAACCACAAAAGGAGCTAGGCTTTCTTCAAAATCGACAGGTGGTGCTGTGACTATGGCTGGTGTCTGGCCTTCGTCGAGTTGCCGAGCCGTATCTTCGGCTAGTTGGATCTGCGGATCGTCGGCATTGGCCCGCAAAATAAATTGGCCGGCTCCGTAAATAGTGCCGAATATAAGTACCAGGAGAACCGACGCCCCCGCCCAGTACATAACACCCCGTTTCATAGTTCTAGTATAGCAATAGTAGCTTAGTAGTAGTACCAGCGGTCGATGCCACCAGCGTTAGTCACATCTTTAATTTTGACCGGGTCACCACCGTTGAGGCTAATGGCGTAGTCGGCGGTTTCTTGGTCTGTCTTAACACGGTAGACGAGTATATTATCGTTGAGCCAGGCCACAGGATACGTTAAGCCACTTTGGCTCTTGAGGACTACATCACTCTTACTGTTTGCATCATAGTTCAGTAATACGCCCTTACCGTCGCGGTTATCGATCCAGGCGCTGTGTTTGCCATCTGGACTGTCAATATAGACGCGAGGCAATTGGTTAGCCGGTGCATCGTTCAATTTGGTAGGCCCTTTGTCGCCTAATTTGAAGTCATACCATTGCTGTTGGACGGCTAAGGCTAAGTGGTCATAGGACGTACGGATAATGTTCCAGACTTCCTGGTTAAAGATGGTTTGGAGGTTGCTGCCATCGGCATTCACCTTATAAAGGGCGGCTTTGTTGGACTGGTAGGCGCTGGAAGGTGCGTAATAAATAGCATCACCCACTGCCACCACGTCGTTAAAGTAGTTGCTGCTGGCTAGCTCTTTATTGGTTTGGTCTTTGTAGCTATAGCTCATCAAGCGATAGCGTTTGGGGTTATTCGCGCTCGCACCCGCGGCAATTTGAACGTAGACCAGGCGGTCTCCAGACCAACCGACAATTTGGACTCGTTCTGAGGCTGTAATTGAGGTGGTAGCATTGGTGTCAGTATTGATTAAAATCAGATTGCTGAGCAGAAAGTTATCACTGTTATGTTGGTTAGCGCGCGTTGACACATATGCCACCACATTGTCGGTAGGGTGCGGTACGAGCACCAAGTCATTTTCCCGCTCGCTGCCTGTTCCTGCCAGTACCAATTTGTCTTCTTTGCCATCGATATAGACACCATAAATGTCGAACTTGCCAGAGCGTTTAGAAATGTAGGTTTGCTTGTGGCTCGGCACGAGCTTGAGGTCGTGAGCCGCTTTGTCACTGACGTTTATGGTCAACTGTTCTTGGCGGTAATTATCGCCTTTGATAGTCACGGTAAAGCTATCTTCGCTTGGCTTTTCGAGTGTCAGCTTAATGAGGCCATTGTTATCCGAGATGGCACTGGCCTCGCCACTGTCTGCCTCCACTTTGCTCACCGGCTTGCCGGACAGGAAATCTTTAATAGTAAAGCTGTACTGGATACCAGTGGGAGTCAGGTTAAAACTACCTTGGGGATTGCTGCCCCAACCCACAGTGTAGGCCCTACTTATGGGAGCGAACGCACTTTTTTCAATCGTCAAGATAGTAGGGCCTAATTTGGCCTGCTTCACGGTGGCATTACCTTCGGCATCGGTCACTGCCGTGGCACCACCTAGGCTGACATGGACATTCTTGAGCGGTTGTTTCGTACTATCATCAAGT
>DATIHS010000087.1:0-5062 GCA_035480475.1 Patescibacteria group bacterium | reverse complement strand
TGTGGTGGGGGTGGAAGGAATCGAACCTTCGACCAACAGGTTATGAGCCCGCTGCTCTAACCGCTGAGCTACACCCCCTCAGCTGGTGTTAACAGATGTGAGTATAGCAGGTTTTGCTGTATAATAGCGTACGTAAATGTTCGAAAAAATCAAAAACTTACCAAATCATGAGCTGCTCCAAAATTTCCGGGATATTCGCTTTTTAGGCTTCTTGGTTTTTGCCGTTTTAGTACTGCTGGCCAGTTGGAGTGGCGTCAATGTGATTGAAACGAATTTTGACCTCCAAAAACAGATTGCCCAAATTGACCAACAAGACCAGGTGTCGCAGCTGGAAAACGTTAACTTAAAGCTGCAGAACGAGTACTACAATACCGATACCTACCTGGAACTGACGGCCCGGAAACAATTCGGTAAGGGTGCACCCGGTGAGAAGTTATTACTAGTACCCAAAGAAGTAGCATTGGCACATGCCCCGCAATTGCCAGAGGATAAACAAGCTGCGGTGGCTATTGCTAAACCGACAGATAAGCCGGCCTATCGCCAGCACTTTGACGACTGGATGGATTTCTTCTTGCGCCGAGGTAGCTAGGTTAATAACCGGAGAAGTAATCGGTGACGATGTGGCTCATAGGGACACCGGCTTGGCGGAGCATGCGTTTGTAGTTTTGGACCATAGCGTTCGGGCCGGAAATGTAATAACGTCGCTGCTTGAAGTCCGGCACTTCCTGCTTCAAGAGCTCGGGTGTGACGTAGCCAGTGTGCCCTTTCCAATCTGGTGGGATCTCTTTAGCGCCGAGTAGGGGAATTAATTTAAGGCCATTCGCTTGGGCATGCTCAAAGATCTCACGATAAGCCAACTCGTCTGGATTACTAACTTGATAGATGAGCGCTATATCACGTTTTTCTTGAGTATGCGTCAGATATGTCGCCATGCTACGAAAGGGTGTAATCCCAATACCGCCGGCAATCCACACAAACTTTGCGTTTTTGTCAGCTGAAAGCAAGAAATCACCAGCCACCATGCCTGCGGTCATGGTGTCGCCCGGTTTCATAGCGGCCAAACGTCTCTTAAAACTACTACTTGGTTCATAAAATTTAATGCCTAAATGTACCTCATTTTCAGTCGGCGAGGAAGCAATGGTAAACGTCCGGCGGTTGCCGCGGCCATCGACACCATGGTGGGGTAGTGTCCACTCCATATATTGGCCGGGCATGAAACGTAGCGGTCGGTCAGGGGCAAATACATAGTCAAAGACCTGGGCAGATATCTGATGCTTGGTTTTAAGTTTGAGACGCAACCGGGCTTTATAGCTCACTCCCCAAGCAAAGAGATTGCCGAGAATCAGGGCCGTCTGCGGGCTGGCATACAGGGTCCTAAAGTGCAGCTGGGAAGAGAAAAGAATACCGACCAACACCCCATAGAGCAATTGGTAATAACGGGTTGGTGGTGTGGTCGAGGGCTCGGTCAGCATAATGGTGCCAAAGAAGACCAACGGGCCCGACATAACGATGTTGTGGAGGTTTTGCCCAAACACTTGGCCATGGTTGACACCAACAATAATGCCAAGCCCGAGGGCCGCAATGGCAAAGGCAATAACCAGGGGAAAACGGCGGATTTTCTTAACAATCAGCAGGCCGAGGATCAGGACAAAAGGCAACATGGTGGGGTTGCCAATCCACCAGTTGGCATAGATCAAACCAAAGAGACCTACTAACAGGGCGCCAAAGGCCGCGGGGTTAAAAAGATGTTTATGCCGCCACGCCACAATGTATTTTGAAGCGACAGCCAAAAGGCCAGCGAGCCCAATGTAAAGGGCTTTGCTAACAGTGGTAGCCTGCGGCAAAATACAAACCAAAATCAGGGCCGTTATTAAGGAGGATTCGCTATTGGTAGGAGCATCAAAGAGCTTGCCGAGGAGCTTATTGGCGCCATAACAAACGGCAAGCAGAATGACCGTGGAAAGCAGCAGGCCATTACCCGATAACGTCAGCGTGCCTGTAAAACAAAAGACTACCGCAATGGCCACTAATATACCGAGGCCATAGAGCAGTAAGCGGTACATTGTAATGTTATTCAGCCAGTCGTCGAGCCATCGGAGCGGTTTCATCATGATTCCCCAGTGAAAAATTCTGCCGGAAAGGGCTGAGAATGTTCTAAGGAGTTGTCTGCCCGGACCAGCACATAGCTGAACGTATAATGCTTCATAAGCTTAGCCGGTGCAACAAAAAAGAGGGCAGTTGCGAGGCCATCGGCCAATAAAGCAGACTCTGCCAAAACCCATACGGCTTTGAGGTGCACGGGGGAATGCAAAGACTTGGGGTCTATGATGTGGTGAAAATTAGCCCACTTACGGCGGTTGCCCGCCGAACCACAGAGGGCATGGTTCTCCAGCTCAACAATACCAATAACTTCGTCGGGCTGGTCAGGGTGCTCGAGGCCAACGCGAAGGCTTTGCGGGCCGTGGCAAACCATGTCACCTCCGGCATCGACACAATAAGCGGTGGCACCAAATTCCTCTAAAATGCCGGCGACAATATCCACCAGGTAACCCTTACCTGCTGCGCCCACATCGAGCAGAGCCGGTTGTTTTAAGTGCACATTGGGGTACTGGTAATCCAGTACCTCATCCCAAGCCGGTGGTTGATGTAACTGCTTTGGCTGAAGGGAATATGACGCATCATACCCGGCCTCTACCATCACTTGGCCGATCAGTGGAGTAACTGCACCGTCAGTTAGCTCGTAAAGCTTGTGATAGAGGTCAAACAGTGGCTGAGCGTCATCGGGCAACAGATAATTTCCGGCTGTCCGCGACATTTCCGCTACCAGGGAATCGTCGCGAAAACGCGAATAGTTTTTGTCGTATACCGCTATACGTTGCTGAATAGCCTCACTTAGGCCGTCTGGCATACGGTCCAAACCAAACAGCTCAATAGACCATTGGGTGCCAATGGCTTCAAACGTCAGCTCAAGACTAGGCTTTGGCTTGGTTTTTGATTTGGTCGATGGCAATGTTAAACCCTTGTGAGGTCAATGATGAACCAGATACTCGGCTAAGCCGAACGCTATCAATCTTTTTACCGACAATCATCTGTTTATAGCCACCAACAAACTCGTCCTGGTGTTGCTGGGCCGTAGGGTCATTGGCGCCTTCCGTAGCGCTCGTGTCAGTGATAACACCGTCTTTGAGCGTCACGCTGATGGTAATGCTCTGGGTGCCGCCCGGCGATTCATATGATCCGGTTGCTTTGTAGGTGCCATCTTTATAGGTCGCATTTGAGGGACTAGTATTGCTTGAGGAGTTCGTCGTGCTGGCTGATTCGGTCGCCGCATTGCTAGCTGGTTTCTTTTTGCCAAACAACACCACACCGCCAACAATCAAGGCAATGGCAGCTAAGACCGCAATTGTAATCAGAACATTCTTCCTGCCGTTATTCATAACTTCCTCTCGTTAACCCTCCCATTATAGGGCGAAAGGGGAACAATTAGTAAGGGTTTACGCTTGGGCTTGCGTCTTGATCTGTTCAAGCGCGTTATTAAAGCCTTGTGACGTCAACGAGGCGCCCGACACTCGGTTTAAGTAAACTTTACTGATACTTTGGCCGACGACATATGACTTGTAACCGTTAATAAAGGCAGCATCGTATTGTCGTGACTCCCGGGCGTTAGCAGTGGCAGTCGCCGAAGAGTCGGTAATGATACCGTTTTTGAGCGTGATGCTCACCTGGATATTGTCAGTGCTTTCCGGGGTATCAAAAGCACCTGTGGCACGATAAGTACCGTCCTTATAGGCAGAACTGGTATTGGCAGTAGATGCTGCGGGAGTTGTTGAGGCGTTTGATGCCGCTGGTGTGGTGGAAGTATCAGCAGCAACGCTAGCGGTGCTAGAATCTGCACTTACAGTACTTAAAGACTTCTTTTTACCAAAGGCCACGGCACCACCCACAATTACGACGATGGCCAAAAGGACCGCTAAAGTAATAAGTATCTGCTTCTTGTTTGATTGTTCCATACAAAGCTCTAGTATACGAACCCAGGCTGAGCTTTATCTGAGAACAACGCTAACTTTATGCCGCGATTAGTTCAATTGCTGCATCGCCGGCACCTACAATGCCACTATCTTCACCATGCGTCGCAAAAGCAATGTTCGGCAAAATGGGTAGCTCGTAACGCCGTGCTAGTAAGCCTTTGCTTATGCCAGCCAGCAAACCGGGTGCGTTCACAGCGACGCTACCAAAGTAATATAGCGTCTTTGGGGTTAGATCAAACTGCTCATCCAAACGTTTTAACAGTTGTGCATATGCATCGACAGCGTCAGCCGTAACCTCTTCCCATTGTGCTGCCGGTAAATTTTCCGCACGAATTCCTCGATTACGTTCAATACCGCTACCACTTATGTGAGCTTCGGCACAACCATCTTGTCCACAACCACAGATTGCACCTGATCTTAAGAACTCATGACCTGGCTCATCCGCGATTAAGCGGTTGCCATCAAAACCTGCGCCTCCAAAACCTGTGCTAATAGCTGACACATAAGCATACAGGTCCGACCGAATACGCTGGTTGTGCACTTGCTGGGCCTTGGCTGCAGCTACGCAGTCGTTTAATAAAACAACCCGTCCGGCTTCCAGGCCAATGGCATTAGCTATGTCAGTTTGAAAAGGTCGTAACACCCAGCCGTAATCATTAAGCTCACCGGCTCTTACTAAACGATCCCCATCTTGACTTATTTCTCCGGCAACGGCAAAGCCAATAGCATCGATCGGCCTATCTTCTGTCTGAGCTAAGCTAGTTGCTGCTTCGGCAAGAGTTGCCACAGCAGTATCGTAATTATGAGGTGTACCATAGTCCACCATATCTCCAAGGCGTTGATTGCCTAATCGGGCTTCAACACGGGTGTTCGTCCCACCATTGTCCACTGCGATAATAAATGGCTCTGCTGTACCTATGGGTGTAAATTCTGGTTGAACCACTCCAACTCCTTAAATTTAACCAATATTAACATACTTACCGATTTTTGCAAACAGGTAACAACTCTTTAGATTGACATTCCTACCCCTGTTT
>DATIHS010000086.1:0-11728 GCA_035480475.1 Patescibacteria group bacterium | reverse complement strand
ATGTCGCTAATGTCGCGTCTACGCCCAAACCTCCGGCCGGCAGCAGCTTAGTCGTTCCAGCAGGCTTTAGTGCCAACGACCCATCCAACACTGGACCAAACAGCCTTAATCAAAGCACCAATACCACCAACAATAATGGCTTTTTCAATGGGTTTTATAACGTATCTATTAGCAACGACATTAATTCCTCGGCTCATAGTGGCAATGCCAGCGTCTTACAGAACACAAATGGGGGGAATGCCCTTACTGGGGATGCGCAAACCATTGCCAACGTCCTAAACATGCTACAGTCCTCATGGAACCCGAACGGTGGCAATATTTTGACATTTACCGGGGATATCAATGGCAATGTTAGCGGTGACCTGGTACTGGATCCAAGCCTCATTAATACAACTGGACCTAATAGCGTTAATTCAACGGACAATACCACTAATAACAACCTGACTGTTAATGTACAGGCTAACGGCACCATCAACAATAATCTCACGCTTGATGCCGGGTCAGGCAATGCTACGGTGAGCGGCAATACAAACGCAGGCGATGCGACAACGGGCAATGCAACAGCCATTGCTAACGTAGTCAATATGATTAATTCTGCTATTCACGCCGGCCAATCATTCGTTGGTACCCTGAATATTAATGGCGATCTTAACGGCGATATTCTTTTACCGCAGTGGTTACTAAGCGGCTTGCTCCAAAACACTGGTCCCAACAGCACAAATACCAGCAATAATACGGTCAACAATAACCTTACTGCCGACCTATCTAATAATACGGCCATCAATAACAACATCAACGCCACTGCCACGAGTGGTAAGGCGGATGTAAGTGGTAATACCACGGCAGGTAATGCGACGACTGGCGATGCTTCTACGAATGTCACACTCCTAAACCTGACCGGCAAACAAGTCGTAGGGAAAGACGCATTATTGGTCTTTGTTAATGTCTTTGGCAAGTGGGTCGGAATGATCTTAAACGCTCCGATTGGAAGCACCTCTGCAGTGATTGGCAACACTGGTCCTGACAGCACCAACACGAGCAACAACACCGTGAACAACAATGCAGATATTACAGCGAGTGCCAACAACACCATTAACAACAACATCGATGCAACTGCAACGAGTGGTGATGCCACGGTGAGTAATAATACGAAAGCAGGGGATGCGACTACTGGAGATGCTCATGTTGGTGTGAATGTTGCAAATATCGTGAACAGCGACGTAAACCTGTCCGACTGGTTTGGCATCTTATTCATCAACGTCTTTGGCAACTGGATGGGTAGTTTCGGTGTTAACACTGCAGCAGGAAATCCTGCTACGCCATCAGCCACCGCACAGACTAACGCAAGTAGTGGCTCTAGTAACGACACGACGGTGCCCCAGGTCTTCCGTTTCGTACCGAAGACCACCACTAACCAAAATGACGGCAACTCCCAACAGAATGGTGCCGTGTTGGCCTCGAACACTGATAATGCCAATCCATCGAGTCCTTCGACTGCAAGTGAACCCCACACACAACTAGCTGCCTCTTCCGCCAGTCATGCTAATTTCTGGTGGGCGCTCATTGGCATCTTTACCGCTATGTCGCTACTTGGTGTTGAACGCTTTTTGACCTTCCGCACTCGTATATAGAAATCTCCCCAACTGAGCCGGATATGCGGTAATAACGTGTAAGCTTTGGGCAACAATACTCCAAGCCATATGGAGAAAGTACCCATTGAAGGCAATAGGTGAAAGCACTAGAAGCTGGGCCCGGCGACGCCAACTTAAACCATCATCCAAAAGTACACTCAGATCAATCCAAGCTGTGTATATGCCCCACAACGCCCATAATAGAGCTGGAGTGGCAAGAATGAGCGCTACATAGCTGAGATAGCCATAAATAAGCAGCATGACTAGCATAATGGGCAGGTCAGCCCAATTAAAAGATGTTCGGTCAATTAAAAGTGAGCTATCTGCTAAGTAAGCTCGCCGGTAGCCCCTTAATGGGGATCGAGGAGACTGAGACACCTGCCAAGCTGTTTTGAATAGTGCGGCTGGTATTACAGTACCAGCTGTATTGTCTTGCGTGCTTGACGACCATAACCCTCTAGTCTTTAAAAAACTTCGATTGACACTTGTATGGTACTGCTGCAACAGTGTACTGACTCGCCAGTTTTTCATAGGTTTCTTGTCTAAGACCAGTACCGTAACTGGCTTTGATGCAAGATACATCATTGCATTAATAAGTGTTTTTTTATCAAGCATTGACCCTTCAGAAAGCCAGAGCACATAACCCTCTTTAATATGCCGCTTTGCGGTTTGCTTGTTACGTGCAAACAAAATGTGAAGCTTAGGGAAAGCAGTCTTTAGCTCGCGCTTAAACTGCAAAGTGTGTGCTTCAGGATGCAACACAATTATGCGATTGGTGCGATAGCTGTTGGTTGCGACACTTTTAAGCGTAGCTTGAATCTGCTCGAGAGAACCACTGATAACTACATTAACAAGTGGTCGCTGTTTGAAGCGACGTGCGTGTGGATGTCGTCGGAATTCATTCCGAACATCTGTAAGTTTAATATCATATATAAATGCCCCAGCAGTTGTACTTAAAGCGCTGCCTGCAGCAGCTAAACCGCCACCAATAAGTAGCGAGTGCATAACCTGATCAAACTGCATGACCATCAACCTTTTGGAGGTTAAAGTGGAACATCTGACGATATTGGAAAAAGCTGCCCGAACAGGTTTGTACAATAAGCGTCGGGTGACCGGTAGTCGAAAAGACGGACACGTCATTGGGGCTCAATGTCAGGAACTTGTCATAGTTATATATAAAAGTATGGTTATTAGCGGTATATACGGTTGCCGTAGCGTCTGTACCTGGTTTGATTGCGCTCAGGTAACCAAACACTTTGGGGCTATCATGACCGTATATAAGTGTATTGCCACGCCAGTTATTAGGAGGCATGCTAACATTTGCATAATCAGCATGGATTTCGGATAGCGTCCATGCATCCGTTTTAACGTCATAACTGCCAACGTCTACGGGGAGATCAATATTCAGACCGTTATCAGTCTCCGTAATAACAATTCGTACCGGGGTGCCATAAGTTGCATTGGGTTGGCTTGCAAGCACCTGTGCAGGATTTACGATGTTATACCTGTGGTGCTCAGCCTCAGCTTTTCGAAAGGGAAGTAAACTTGGCCTGAATAAGGCTAAAGCGAACAGCAGCGTGAGGCCATAAAGGGCACTCACACTGCTGTAAAATTTCAGCCTTTCCCAGGATATTTTGGCCAACATAGGCCGATTAACTCCTAAGCCTTAAATGCGCGACGGCGAAGGCTAACAACCCCGCGGGCTGCGATTGCTGCCAAGCCCAAGCCAGTTGTGGCAACTGCTGCGACCGACGCAGTGTTGTCAATACCTGTCTTTGGCAATGAAGCAACGTTTGCAGCTGTGCTGGCGCCTAGAACAGAACCAGAACCACCAGCTGGTTGGCCGCCACCTTGACCACCACCGCTAGTGTTACGTGCGCCCACGTTCACATTACAGCTTGTGCTGTTACTGTTTGATGAGCTACCGCTCGTGGCACTACCACCAGTCGTGTTGCCATTAACTTCGGCACTACCACTGTTAGAGTCCTGCGAGTTGTGATTGTCGCAATCTACGTTGTTATGATTGGTAATATCTGTACTGTTGTTTGTTGTATTGTCACAGGTGTTTGTTGAGTCAGGCCCAGTGTTGCTAACCGTACAGTCAGCGGCACTTGCCAAAGCTGTAGCTCCCGCCAAACTGGCCGTTGCAAGTACTGCTGCAAGAATCAGACGTACTTTTTTCATTTGATATATCCTCCTTTTACCTTATACGTAGTGACCCCACCGACATTACTAACCTATAATATTACATATAGGTTACGTAATGTAAACAATATGTTTTAGCTTAAGCGCTTTGAGCATGTTTGTTCCTTTAATAATGGGTAAATTGTTAGAATAAAACTGTGGCAAAACATACAATTGAGGGTTTTGGCTTAAACAAGGCGCAGGGGCTGGCAGTTGCCATTGACGATGGCCCCGCTTTAGTTGTAGCCGGCGCAGGCACGGGGAAAACCCGCGTTATTGTTGATCGCATTGCACGTTTGCTGCAACAGGGGGTTGAGCCCAAGCAACTGCTAGCGTTAACCTTTACCGAAAAGGCTGCGCAAGAAATGATAGACCGCGTTAACCAAGTCGTTGGCACATACGAGATTGAGTTACCAATTATGACTTTCAACGCCTTTGGCGAAAGCCTTTTGCGAGAATTTGCACCTGACATCGGCTGGTCCGGTAACTTTATGGTTATGGGGGATAACGCCCAGATTGTTTTTTTACGAGAACGACTGGATCGGTTGCATCTTGATTACTTTGCCCCTTTGTCCCAGCCCGACGGCCAGCTCAGTAATTTGCGGGATTATTTCTCTAAATTAAAGCAAAATGTCATCATACCTGAAGATTACAGCGCTTTCGTAAAGCAACTACCCACCACCAATGAGGCTGAAAAAAGCGAGAAGCGTAAACAGATAGAGCTAGCTAAAGCCTTCGCCGCATACCTGGAGCTTTGTCAAGAAGCCAGCGTTATTGACTATGACGACCAACTCTATCTGTTGATTAGGCTGTTGCGAGCAAGGCCAAACGTCTTAGCCGAACTTCAGAAGCGTTTTGCTTTTGTGATGGTGGATGAATTTCAAGATACTAACACGATGCAGTCTGAATTGGTCGATTTGCTGGTTGGCAAGCGTCAAAATTTATTTGTGGTAGGGGACGATGACCAGAGTATCTATGGTTGGCGAGGGGCAACGCTAGCGAATATTTTGGATTTCAAAAAAAGATATCCGAAAGCACGTGATATCACCTTGATCGACAATTACCGCTCTACCCAAGAAATCCTCGATGCCGCCCACAAACTCATACAACATAATAATCCAGAGCGGTTAGAGGTGCGGCTTAACATTAACAAACACCTCCAGGGAAGACGCCACGGTGCGAAGCCGCAGGTCAACCAGTTCGAGACGCTGGATGCTGAGCTAGACTGGGTTGCTCAAGACATTAAACGGCAGCTAGACGCCGGCACGGCAGCAGGCAGTATTGCAGTCCTGGCACGGCGTAACGCCACGCTGCAACAGGTCCACAACCAGCTGGCATATGCGGGCATTGACCACGTGGTAATCGGCCAACGTTTTGAACTCTACCATGAACCAATTGTACGCCAATTACTAGAGGTTTTACGGGCTATTGTTGACCCGCTTGATAGTCTGAGCCTGTATCACAGTTTGACTGGGCCATTGTTCAATGTACCGGTCCACAATCTTGCTCGTCTAGCAGCTTCGTCCAAGCGGTCGCACGAACATTTGTACGACGCCTTAAAAGCCAGTAACGACAAAGCAGACCAAGGTGCCCTAGCAGCCCTCGAACAGCTCGATAGGTGGCGCGAGAAAGCGTCAACTGTTACCGTTGGTCAACTGGCGTACGACATTCTGGATGAAAGTGGCTATCGCAACGTGCTGTATAAAATGGCAGCCAAGGAGCCTGTGGCTGCCCAAGCCGTCAGCCGCTTGGCCGAATGGTTTCGAACGATGAAGGAGTTTGAAGCCGTCGCCGTGCTCCCAAGTGCTCTCCAATATGTGGACGCCTTGCCCGCTTTACAGGCTGCCGGCGACCTCAATGAAGACGGCACGCTTGATTTAAGCGAAGAGGTAGTAAACGTATTAAGCATACATAAGGCCAAAGGCCTGGAGTGGGCTGTGGTCTACCTTGTTGACTGTAACGAAGGGTCACTGCCGCTCAGAAACATCGGCCGTGGCTTGCAATTACCTGAAGCCATAGCAGCAGTTACGCAGAGCGCCGCCGATGACCACTTAGCAGAGGAACGACGTTTAATGTATGTCGCGATGACGCGCGCCAAGGATGAACTCTATTTGTCCTGTGCCAAACAACACAATTCAGGAGTACCCAAAAAACCGTCGCGTTTTTTGTTGGAAGCCTTCGGCGAGACCTTCAAGGAACACATGAGCCCCAACAGCCCAACTTTGCCGAAGTTGGCTAGTTATGTTGAACTTCCGAGTAAACCGTTACCCCTACCACGTGAGTTGCTGGAAGGTGACATGGTGAAACTGACTATTAGCCAGGTCCAGAAATACCTAGACTGTCCGCTCGATTTTTACTACCGCTATGTTTTGCATGTCCCTCATGAGCTCACGCCAGCCCAGGCTTATGGCACCCTTATGCACCAACTTATTGAAGCAATTAATCGGGGGATTGCTTCACAAAAAGTGCCCCCATTGAATGGCTTGATGGCTCAGCTGGCCTCTAACTGGCCAAAGGTCGGCCATTTGTCAGCCTTGCAGCGTGACCGGGCATTAGAGCGTGCCAAACAAAACCTGACGGCTTTTTACGAACAGGCAAAGGATCACCCTAATAAATTTGCCGCCATAGAAGAACCTTTTCGAGTCCGGCTCAATGATTATAAGGTAATATTGCGGGGCCGCTTTGACGCGGTTATTGACCACGGTGGTGACGGTATAGAAATTATTGACTACAAGACGTCGGGTAATGTGGATACGTCAGAAAAGGCTAAACAACGGGCGACAAGTAGCGAACAGCTCACTCTCTACGCTTTAGCCTGGCAGCAACTGCACACTGAGTTACCGTCCCTTGTGACTCTGGCTTTTGTAGCTACCAACATGCGGGGTAGTGTCAAGAAAACACAACGTGGGATTGATGGTGCCCATAGCCGTTTACAAAAAGTGGCCAACGGTATTCGTGGCCAGCTTTTTGAGCCCGGCAAAGACCATAGTTTCTGCCTCCACCCACCGTTGTAAGTTAACGTCGGCGAGCTGGACGCTTAGTGGTCTTGGCGCGAGTTGTCGTTTTGCGAGCTGTTGCACGCGTAGCACGGGCACGTGCTGACGCCACAACCCCGGCTAAGCCTGATGTACTTTGCGGTGCAAAGACCCAAGCATAGAGGTTGGCTCCAATAAGTCCGCCGATGATTGGGCCAACAACATAGGCAGTGCTCCAAGAACGGATACCGGCTGCTACGGCAGGATTAGCCAAACCATTACCTGCAACCGAGGCAAACAGAATACCAACCGCAAAGGCACCTCCCATAATGACCGCTTGACGTAAAGTGCGTAAGCCCTGATAGATGGCAGCGGTAAAGATGAAGGTGAGAATGAGCGTACCGATGCCTTCGGCCACGAGGACTCGCATTTCAAAGCTTGTACCGGCGATGCTCTTGAGCTGCGTACTGAGGAAATACTCCAATAAGCGCCAGGCCGCTAAAGCGCCGAGCATTTGAGCCGCAATGTAAACCACTGCCCGTGTAGTCTCAATCTTACGGATGGTCCACATCGCAATAGTGACTGCCGGATTGAGATGGACATCGGCCAAAGCCCCGACGGTAAGGACCATCAATGCAACTACTCCAGCGGCCGCACCAGCAATAAAGTACGCCGGCAAGCGTTCCAAGAATGCTGTGTAGACGATACTCGTCAAAATAAACGTACCAAGAAACTCAGCCACCAACATGGCTATTTTACTGCGCCCAAACATAGGCCTAAACCCTCCTTAGTTATACCTTAAGCATATACCTTTTAAATACTTTTTCAACAAAAATATTTCTTAGGGCAGCTCTCACGAACCTACGACTGACGACGATTTCGACGCTTGAGGCCGGCGACTTGTAAGCGAACGGCAGAGCGGTCAACCAGTGATTGGGCATGTTCTAGCGAGACTTGGTCCTTGGCTTCGGACATCATTTTTTGGGCCTGATCATAGGCTTTTTGAGCTTCTGCTTCGCTAATTTCGTCGGCATGGTCGGCTTCATCTACCAAGACACGTAGCGTGTCATCAGCAACTTCAATAACACCGCCGCTGATAGCAAAGTAGTCGATCATGTCGTCTTTATCGGACGACTGGTGACGAACACCCACCACCCCATTGGTAGCTGCACTAATAAGTGGCATATGACCGGGCATGACGCCAATCTGGCCATCGAGCGTAGGCAAGAGGATCTCATACGCTTCGGTGTCTAGCTTAACGCCGCTTAGACTGACCAGCTGGAAATGAATCACTATTTTTCCTTCTTAGCCGATTCAGTTTTAGCATTAGGCGCTTCAGCTTTCTTTTCACCACCTGTAACTTCAGAGATGTCACCCTTCATATAGAAGGCACTTTCTGGCAGCTCATCGTGTTTGCCATCGAGGATTTCACGGAAACCGGCAATCGTGTCGCTCAATGAAACGTATTTACCGGAATGGCCTGTGTAGGCTTCGGCGACAAAGAAGGGCTGGGTCAAGAAACGTTGAATACGACGGGCACGGGCGACCGTTTGCTTGTCATCGTCAGACAATTCTTCCATGCCTAAGATAGCAATGATGTCTTGGAGGTCTTTGTAGCGTTGCAAGACACGCTGGACTTCGCGGGCAACTTCGTAGTGTTCCTCGCCGACAATTTCGGGGTCAAGGATTGTAGAGGATGAGTCGAGCGGGTCAACCGCCGGATAGAGACCGAGCTCAGTAAGGGCGCGGTTCAACACAATCGTCGAGTCAAGGTGGGCAAATGTCGTGGCTGGTGCAGGGTCGGTAATGTCGTCCGCCGGCACGAAAACGGCTTGAACAGAGGTAATTGAGCCTTTGCGCGTACTGGTAATACGTTCCTGCAAGGCACCCATTTCCTGGGCCAAGTTCGGCTGATAACCCACAGCAGAGGGAAGGCGGCCGAGCAAGGCGGAGACTTCGGCCCCGGCTTGCGTAAAGCGGAAAATATTGTCAATAAATAACAGTACGTCAGAGCCCTTGTCACGAAAACCTTCGGCGATGGTCAAGCCCGACAAACCCACCCGCAGACGTGCGCCTGGCGGTTCATTCATTTGGCCAAACACCAGTGAAGTCTTTGCAAGCACACCAGATTCAGTCATTTCGTTATATAGGTCATTGCCTTCGCGGGTACGTTCGCCCACACCAGCGAACACTGAGTAGCCACTATGGAACTTGGCGATGTTGTTAATCAGTTCTTGGATCAACACCGTCTTTCCCACACCGGCGCCGCCGAACAAACCCACCTTACCACCCTTTGTAATTGGGGCGATCAAGTCGATTACTTTAATGCCTGTTTCGAGGATTTCAACGTTACCAGATTGCTCAATCAGGGCAGGTGGTTGGCGATGGATCGGTGAACTTTCCTTAAACGTCCCGCCTTTGCCGTCAATTGGCTGGCCCGTCACGTTGAACATTCGGCCGAGCGTATCTTCACCAATGGGCACACTAATGGCGCCACCAGTATCAGTTACTTGGGCACCGCGTTGTAGACCATCAGTTGAGCCGAGGGCAACGGCTCGCACCGATGACTCGCTCAAGTGCTGGGCCACTTCCAAAACCAGCTCTTTGCCGTCATGTTCTGTTGTTAATGCGTTATAAATAGCCGGCAGGTGGTCTTTGCTAAACTCAATGTCCACCACCACGCCCACTACCTGGCTAATCGTACCCTTAACTTTTCCTGCTACTGCTGTCGCCATGTAACCTCCTAGTTGTCGCTTCCATTAGTTGCTGCATTTATACGTTCGCTCATTGTTGGATTGCCTCTGCGCCGCCGGTGATTTCAGCGAGCTCTTGTGTGATCGCAGATTGTCGAGCAGTATTAAATTCCAAGGTTAAGTCGTCAATGATGTCGTTAGCGTTATCACTTGCGCTTTTCATCGCCATCATGCGCATGGAATGCTCGGACGCTAAACTCTCCAACAGTGCTTGCCACACCTGGACCTCCAACAAGCGATCAGTCACACTATCCAGCACAACTTCAATTGACGGTTCAAAGGTAGTGTTGTCGAGCGCGTGGTCCACTTCTTCTGTGGCTTCAAAACGCGCAGGCAATAATGGCAGGGCGGTCGCCTCTTGGACCAAGTTTGACTTAAACTGTGTGAAAAAGACTTGGACATCATCGATTTCCTTGCTGCGATACAGCTGTACCATTGTATTCAGAATCGGACGGATGTCGTTTGCATCGGGACCATCAGGCAAATCAGTGTAGGCAGCAATGAGGTCAATACCTTCCACTCGGCGGACAAACTTCGCGCCTTGTTTGCCAACGGCAATGACTTGGCTTTTGATGCCGTCTTTTTGATCCTGAATGATCGCACGGGTCAACATTCGGATAATGTTAGCGTTATATGCACCGGCCAAAGTTCCATTGCTCGTTATGACCACATAAAGGCGTTTTTTAATGGTCCGCTTAACAAAAAGTGGGTGCTCGCTGACCTCTGTAATGGCGCTCAGACGGGTCAACAGGGAATAGGCGAACTCGCGGTACGTCCGACCCGATAAAGCGCGTTCTTGCGCCCGGCGCATTTTACTCGCAGCCACCAGCTCCATAGCTTTGGTAATCTGCCTGGTATTGCGCACAGAGCCAATTCGCCGCTTGAGGGTAATTGTATTAGCCATCGATTACCACCGGTGGTTCATTACTAACGTACGCTGTTGCCATCCCCGACTCTGTGTGGCGATGCATGTTTTTTTGCACACTACCCAAAGTCCAAGCAATGGCTAGATCTTCCCGCATGTCTTCTGTAGCCCCTTCGGGTAGAGCTCGAGATGGGTCGAGATGAGCTCTCAAATAACCTTCGATAACAACAACCCCATAACGATTCTGCAAATTTTGCCTCATAGTCGCTGCATCCTGGTAGTCATCACCAAAACTGTCGACAGGAAAGAGGAGACTTGTTAACTCGTTAGCGATCTCCTTTGCTCGTATTTCAAACCGTTGTGGTGGTTTTTGCTCAATAACAGACATCTTATTTCTCCGCCGTCGTTTCTTCCGGCTTATAGCTGATGGCAATCTTATTGGCGATATCGATGATCATCTTTTGGATCTTCTCATCGGGTTCGGCGCCCGTGTCGACTTTGGCCATTTCTTTGGCATGGTCATGTTTGAGTTCACGGAGCAAGTTGGCTTCAGCTGTTTTAACCTTGTCTAAGGGCACCTGATCAAAACAACCATTCGTGGCCGCAAGCAGTGTGGCGTACATCTGCCAGATGCTATACGGGCTGTATTGCGGTTGCTTCAGCAGCTCAGTCAGGCGCTGGCCGCGCTCAATCGTGTGGCGTGTTTCAGGGTCGAGGTCGGTGCTGAATTGACTAAAAGCCGCGAGTTCACGGAACTGGGCTAAGCTCAGCTTGAGGCCACCCCCAACCTTTTTAATTGCCTTGGTCTGGGCAGACGAACCCACACGGGAAACCGATAGGCCCACCGAGATTGCCGGACGGATACCTTGGTAGAACAAGTTCGTTTCGAGGAAAATCTGGCCGTCCGTAATGGAGATCACGTTGGTCGGGATATAGGCACTGATGTCACCGGCTTGCGTTTCAATGATAGGCAGGGCAGTCAGCGAACCGGCGCCGAGGTCGTCAGACAGTTTGGCAGCCCGTTCGAGCAAGCGTGAGTGCAAGTAGAAAACGTCACCTGGATACGCTTCACGGCCTGGTGGGCGGCGCAGCAACAACGACATTTGGCGGTACGCAGCGGCGTGCTTGGAAAGGTCGTCGTAAATGATCAAGGCATGTTGCTTGTTATCTCGGAAGTACTCAGCCATAGCGGCACCGGCATATGGCGCCAAGTACTGCAATGGTGCTGGGTCAGCTGCGCTGGTAGCGACCACGATTGTCTGTTCCATCACGCCTTCGCGCTTTAAGCGTTCAATCAGGCGGGCTACTTTGCTAAGCTTT
>DATIHS010000085.1:0-7422 GCA_035480475.1 Patescibacteria group bacterium | reverse complement strand
AAAAAAACATACTTTGCTGCTGAGGATCCTACGAATTTGCGTCGGCTTTTAGCTAAAAAAGAAGACCAGCTGAAAGAGCAGAAACAGAGCTTCGAGGAGATTTTGCCTGAACTAAAGACTTTAAAGGGTTTGCCAGTTGAGTCACCAAGTGTTAAATACTACGACAGCGTTGAAGGTATTCGAGCAATTGTAAGCTCGTTTTATGAAACTCATAAGCAGCCAAACCAACAGGCCTATGGCGTTACTAATGTCGATCAGCTACATGCTTTTTTCCCTGAAATTGACGCCAATCAGGCTAATCCAGCCAGGCTACACGCCCATGTGACGAGTCAGGTTATCTATACAACCAAACAAGGAGCTGTTTATCGCTCGACCGACAAACAGCGAAACCGTATCTCCAGGTTCGTTCCTAGTAAATTTCAGCTGAACGGCGATCTTAGTATCGTCGGTGATCACATCGTAATGCTTGCCCTAACGGGTTCTAAGCCAATCGGTGTCACCATAGAAAGCAAAGAGCTGGCGGCTATGATGCGCGGATTATTCGATCTGGCGTGGGAATCCGCTGAAAAATATGACAAAAGTGCCTAGCTTACCATTGCAAAATTAACCTTCTGAATATTGACTGTGACCAGTAGAAATGCTAGTATTGTGCCGTCCTACGGGGAGCCCCGTCGGGATGGCAGATTCGCGCAAGCGACTGTCCTCAACTAGGAGGGAAAGGCATGGCGCTGTGACACCCCAGCTGGGGATCACTGACCTGTCCAAGTGGCCCTCCAGCAAAGACCTGCGAATGTAGCAGGTAGCTGGCGGGGCCCCGAGAACACCTGTCGCGGAACGCCCCCTCTCGGGGTCAGGCGGAAAACGACAGGTTAGAGGCAGTGAAGGAGTCGACACCTAAACTGTCTCGCAGGCGCGAGGGCTTGAGTCTGTGGCTTGCCCACGACCCGGCCGCAGGCAGACAAGTCCCGCGGCCCTCGCACTGTTCTTGCATCACAATCTCCTGGTAGCTTCGGGTACGGGCGGAGAAACCAGGCGGTGCGCCTTGCGGGAGGCCACCATATCGCGTGGTGTCCAGGGGTCGGCTAGCTCGACCCCTGGACCCACCCCCACGAGCCCATTCGCTGAAGTAGCGAGTGGGCTTCTTCTTTTTATAAAGCTATTGTTTGTCGGCTTTGCCTTGGTACCACAGCGCGGCGTATTCGGGCGAGACAATGTTGATGTAGATACCGGTACTGAACTCACCTCCAGCCCAGACTGACACGCGCGGGTCGAGTCGTAAGACGAAATGGTGGTTATTATAGGCCAAATGATTTTGCAGAAAAAAGTTATAACTTATCATGTTCTGATCTAGTAAGGCTGTCATTTTTTTCAAAATTACTGCAAACGATTGTCGCTCATCGGCAGTTGTTGTTGAAAAGCTATTACGATGCTTCTTGGGCATTATCCAGGCACCAAAAGGCACGCGAGTAGCATACGGTGATAGGGCAATAACGTGCTTGTCTTCGTAGATTACTCGTACTTTTTGTTCTTGCTCCCAGCTAATCACATCACAGTGTGGGCAGCTTTGATTAACTTCTATGTACTCATCAACCACAACCGCTTCCGATAAGACATCAGGTGGGATGAGCGGCCAGGCGATAATTTGCGAATGAGCGTGAGCGATTGATGCACCAGCTTTAGGGCCGTCATTTTTAAAAACTGATACGTGCTTAATGTCTTTTAATTTAATTAAGGATTCGATGCGCTCACTATAGGCATCAAAAATTCTTTGAATTTGGGCGATCGGCAGCTCAGAAAACTCGGTGTTATGTTTTGGAGTTTCAATCACAATCTCTTGCTTGCCGTAAGCTTTGGGGTTATTAAGAGACAGAGCCGGAAACGCGTTGCTGATAACTTTCACTAGCCAGTCACCAGCCTCGTCTTTAATCTGGAATATTGCTCGATCTTTCTCGATTGCCGGGGATTTAGCGCCCTCAGTCTTGTGCGGGCTGCGGTCGCCCTTAAAGGCATCTGGCCGCAAGTTGCGCCGGGGAGCTATTACCACGTAGCGCTCCAAATAATAGTGTTTGCGTAATTCCGAGGCCGGAGCCTCAGGCTCTTTGTGGCTAGGTTTTTGGGGCACGTCTCACCTCTAGTTCGTATTTAGCGTAACAACTTTGCCAGGAGTTTGCCAGTGTGCTCAGCAGCCAACTATAATGCTTGTAATGCGTAAGAAGATATTGATACTGACAGCACCAGTGGGTGGGGGTCACGTAGCAACTGCCAAGGCGATTGCCCAGGCTTTAACTACGGTTTACGGTGATGCTTACGATATTGAAGTCTGCGATGTCTTTACCGATCCAGGTTTAAAGTTACTGTTGCCGTTGGATAAGATTGCCGTGCCTGCCTATAGCAACAGCGTCAAAATATTAAACAGCTACCCGTATAAGCTGTTTTTTGATTTTGCCAACGTTAATCCCAAGTTCGTGAGCCAGTTCTTCACGACTATTTTTCGAGAGAAGGGCATGGCTTACTTTAAGCTTAAGAATCCCGATATAATTGTCTCCACCTTTCCGATCATCAGTTACGCCGCAGCCCGTATTTTGAATGAAGTAGGCGAGCATCGGGTGCCAGTTGTTAGTATCGTGACTGATGCTGGGGCCGTTCACAAACTATGGCTGATGAGTCCTACCGATGACATCCTAGTATCAACGCCAGAAACGATCGATTATGCCGTAAAGCACGGCGTGCCGCGTGACCGCCTGCATTATCTGGGTTTCCCGGTTCGGCGCGAGTTTTCAGAACTGCCCGACAGGCAAACTGCTAGACGACAGCTGGGACTACAGGATTTACCGACGACGTATTTAACTGGTGGTGGCCTCGGCCTATCGACCAAGCTAGTTACGATTGCCAAACGTTTGGCTAAGCAGGAAACCGGTGGTCAATATATCTTCCAGGTCGGGCGTAACGAACGGCAGGTCGAAGAACTAAAGTCGCTGGATTTTAAAGATCCGGTCCAGGTTTACGGCTGGGTTGATAATGTGCCCCAGTTGTTGGCCGCTAGTGACCTGGTGGTAGGCAAGGCTGGCTGGTTGACCCTAAATGAGGCGATGATAGCCAAGCGTCCAACCATAATCATCAACGTTGTGCCGGGCCAGGAAGAACCAAACGCGGTATTCGTTGAGAGTAATGGTGTCGGTAGGGTGTTAAAGGAGCCAAGCGAGGCGGCTGATGCCATTGCTGACTACATGTCGCACCCAAATAAGCTTGCCGCTTTCGCACCACATTTTGAGAGATTGGGTTTAGACCCTCACGCCGGCGATAAGGTTGCCAAGTTTATTATCGAGCGCATGGAGGTCGGGGCGAAATAGTGAGGCGGCACAAAACTATTAGAAGCACTCTAAAAACCGGCCTTTTAGCTGTGGTTTCGATCGTGGTGGCCTATGTCATTATTACTGCTATTGCCACGGTTATTTATTGGCACAGGCATGGCAGCGAGCCTTACAAGCCCGGTGTAAGCTTTTCAATTAAGTACGCCAAAGAGCTGGGGGTTGATTGGCAGCAGAATTATCTAGCGCTGTTAAACGATATGCATGTTAAGCGTTTTCGGTTAATGAGCTACTGGGATGAAGGTGAGCCACAGCCCGGTGTCTATAAGTTCGATGACCTAGATTGGCAAATTCGTGAGGCCGAAAAAAGTGGTGCCAAAGTTAGTCTGGCAATCGGTTTGCGGCAGCCCCGTTACCCGGAATGTCATGAACCAGACTGGGCTACTAAGTTGAGCGCCGATGAACAAAAGGAAGCTCTCAAAAGCTACATTGCCGTTACGGTCGACCGCTACAAGTCTAGCCCGGCAATCGTTAGCTGGCAGCTTGAAAACGAAGCCCTAAATACTGCCTTTGGTCTATGCCATGACTTTAGCCGCCAGCGGCTGATAGAGGAGTACAATCTGGTGAAGCAACACGACAGAAGTCACCCGACGATTGTCAGTGTGTCCAACGAGTTCGGCCTGCCCTTGATTGGACCAATTCCAGACATAGTTGGTTTTTCAATTTATCATCGTGTTTACCAGAGCTGGGGTAAGTTTTACTTTGACTACCCGCTACCACCAATTTGGCATGGCACAAGGGCGGCTTTGATTGAGCTGTTTGAGCACAAGCCAGTAATGATTCACGAACTTCAAACCGAACCTTGGGGGCCGGCCTCGACGGCACAGCTTACTATTGAAGAGCAAAACAAGAGCATGGACGCCAAGCGTCTGATCGATCATGTTCGCTATGCTCAGCAAACCAGTATTCGCGAGTATTACTTATGGGGCGGAGAGTGGTGGTACTGGCGGAAAGTTAAGTTTAATGACGATAGCCTATGGAACGCTGCCAGTCAGGTTTTCGCCGACGATCGTCGCAGTTTTTAAACTGGACAACAGATAGGAAAGTCCTTATACTTTTACAATCGTTCGCATATTGAAAGGCGAGAGAGTGGATCTGCAACCCCTACGGCATGATGGCGATGTCTCGGCCAGGCAGTTTGACCTGCTGTTCAGGGCGCGTCTCGGCTCGCTGTATGGGCGGGCCTTGGCGATCCTGCACGCGCTGGGCCCCATGCACTCGTTCTCGGTGGCCAACTGCATCCACTTAGGACTGCAGAAGGACATTTCCGAAACGATCATCGCCCGGCTCGACAAGTGGGCTGATCAGGCCAGGAACACCACGACGCGTCGCCGGCTCGATGTAGATCAAGCGATCAGCTTCGACGTCGACACCAAGATCTTCGTCGACCTTGTCTACGCGGAGTACTTCATGGAAGACATGGTCATACCGAGCATGTTCAGTCGTCTCATCCTGCCGCCGTCCGTCACCACACCCCGTTGAGTGTTCACCTCGGCGGGGTGAACACTTTATTTAACCCCTTGAAAAAAATGCCATTTTTAGCTATATTTACTACCTGAAAACGGGGTTTGCCGGTCATCGCCTCCGACCCCTGCGGGGGCTCGGAGGCGGGGGCTGACAAGCTTCGACGTGGGACCTTTACAATCTATTCGGCAGGCCGGTTGGTAAACCGTAAGTCTCCACCAAGAATAAACGGCAACTCGTTTGTTTCGCGCTTGAAGAGCCTGTTCCAGGTTCCTTCATTCGCACCTGCTCTGGCCTAAATACCAGAGCCATCGATCTCCTGACGCCAGATGGGGTCAGATTGGTGTCATATTATCTGGCTGCTACGTCAATGTGCCGCATTAACGTTGCGTTTAAGACAACAATGCTGCTACCACGGTTATTTCGTCCGCTTCGAGACGGTGGGGTAAGCAACAAGAGCGGAATAAGCCTGTAGAAGAATAGAGAGTAAACTCGCGGACCCGGGATCAAACCCGGCAGCTCCACCAAAAAAGCACCAACGCGCTGTTGGCGCTTTTTTGATTATTAAATTATTTTTTGGTGAAAATAACTGCGGCCAGTGCGGCCATAATTATACCGAAAAATAACAAGTAAAACAGAACCTGACTCGACTTTTTAACAGTAACTATATAGCCGCCGCCAGTATCAATCCGCTTCATTAATTGATCAAAGCCACCATTAAAACCAGAGGCTTTTGATTCGAATTGAACACCCATAATTGGTGTTACCTGTCTGACCATAAACGTTTTGTCAGGTACAGCCAGGGTTAAACCGCGCCAATCGAAGCTGATACCCAAGCCGTCGTCACCCCACCAAATGCCAACCATGCCGACCTTGTCCTTGGTCATGCCGTAAACCGCCTTAACGTCAGTCAGCGCATATTCAGCCAGAAGCTGGTTATCGCGATAAAGCTGCAACATACCCGGCGTGATGGCAACGTAGCCGGTGAAGTAGTTTTGACTGGTGGCGTCGAATAGGCTAACCATTTTGACACCTTTTTCTACCTGCAGGAACTCGCCAACAACGGCAAACTGGGTGTCAGGCGCGAGTACCTTTAGTGCGTTTTCGCCCTTGGTTAAACTGGGTAATGCGAGTAAGTATTTACCAGCACTAGCTGCAGCATCGAGAAAATTCTTGGGTTCCATGTGCTTACTATATCATGTAGCGCTTATGCTTCGGATGGTAGAATAGTTCAATGCGACGGGTTGTGATTATTGGGAGTGCGGCATTGGCTTTCTTGGCTATAACCGGGACGGGCTTGTGGTATTGGCGTGTGCATAGCCAGACTGTCCAAGCTCCGACCTCCGATGGTGGCACGATTAACTTAAATAATGACCAGGCTGTCAGTGAGCCGAAGGCGTCAGAGCTAAAGGTCGCCAATTCTGACACCGGTCAGCTGTCGGCCGGCGGTAACTCGCTACTACCCAACAATGACAATTCGAGTAACACCACTACCAACAACTCAGCAACCTCTGCGCCCAAGCAGATCACTCCGCAAGATTTTAAGCAGTTCGATCAATACAAGGATTCCCAGAATGCGATGTACATTGAAATGAAAAAAGGCGACGGCGCTACAGTATCAATGGGCAGCAAGGTGGCCGTCAATTATCGCGGTTGGCTAACTGATGGTCGTGAGTTTGACGAGTCAGTTTCCAAAGACAAGCCATTTGTTTTTGTATTGGGCCAACATCAAGTCATTCCTGGCTGGGAAGAGGGTGTAGCAGATATGAAAGTTGGGGGCGAACGATTGTTGATCATACCACCCGTTGTCGGCTATGGCAGTCAAGGCAAAGACCCGATCCCAGCTAACGCGGTGCTGGTATTCGATATTGTTGTATTAGGCGTTGAGTAAGTCTCTGATGGATGATTGGATAGTCTATATAGCCAGAACCGAGTCGGGGCATCTTTATACTGGCATAAGCAACGATGTGCCGGCTCGCATAATCAAACACAACAGTGGCAAGGGGGCAAAGTTTGCCCGTATGCATGGAGCGTTAACGTTGGTGTATCAGTCCGAAGCCATGTTTAGATCAGATGCTCTAAAGCGCGAAGCCGAGATTAAAAGCTGGGACAAGACTAAGAAGGAAGAGTTGGTGCGAGGTGCATGAGGAAGACTCAGCCGAGCAGTCAAGAGTCAAAGAATGTTTGGATAAGCTGACTTGGGCGAATGAGGAAGCGGCACGAGCGGCTGCTGCATATGCCAAATGGCAATATGGAGAGGGGAAGACTGATCCCAAACCCTATCAATGCCGACATTGTGGCAAGTGGCACTTGGCCTCTAGCTAGACCAGCCGTGAGCGGCCATTAATGGTGGCAGCTTGGCTTGAAAAGCTTTCTGGCTAAAGCGGCCTGGATAGTCGATCAATTGCTCATTGATGACATTAAAGCCGGCATCTCGCAGCGGCTTGGCGGCAATATCGAAGACGTTGGATTTTATGAGGATTAGTTTCGTGTCAGCAATCGCCAAAGACTTAACCTGTTCGACTAACTTGGGCAAGTTCTTTTCGATAAAGGCCTGACGTTCAGGCTTGGTCGCCTCGTGTGGCATAGA
>DATIHS010000084.1:0-3459 GCA_035480475.1 Patescibacteria group bacterium | reverse complement strand
GCCACGTCGAAGCCAAGTTTTTTGGCCTCAGCTACCCGTTTATCAATAAATGGCACATGACGAACTTCGCCACTCAGGCCGACCTCGCCAAAGACGACGGCGTTCTGCTTAAGTTGCATTCCTTTGGCGGCCGTCGCAATGGCCATACAGATGGCTAGGTCAGCTGCCGGTTCAGTCAGGCGGATACCGCCAACAATATTGATGTAGATGTCTTGGTCAGCCAGGTTTAATTTGGTGCGACGTTCGAGCATGGCTACCAGCAAATTAATACGGTTGAGGTCAATTCCGCTCGCTGTGCGCTTGGGGTAACCGTAGCTGGTGCGATTCACGAGCGCTTGGACTTCAACCAAGAGTGGCCTGGTCCCTTCCATGGTTGCCAGGACAATAGATCCGTCACTAGCCTGTCGTTCTGCTAAGAGGGCGGCTGATGGGTTCAAAACCGGCAGTAGGCCTTTGTCCGCCATCTCAAAGATGCCAGCTTCGGTCGTAGAACCGTAACGATTCTTCACAGCACGCAAGACCTTAAAGCCGCCATAGCGGTCGCCTTCGAGCTGTAAAACCACATCCACAACGTGCTCGAGGACTTTCGGCCCGGCAATTGAACCTTCCTTGGTCACGTGGCCAACCAGTATCAAAGCGGTATTGGAGGCCTTGGCAGCCACTGTTAACAAAGCGGTGCTGTTGGTGATTTGGCTCACCGTTCCCGCAGCAGAAGCAATGGCATTGCAACTGATGGTTTGGATGGAATCGACAATAACGACTTGATACCCATCGGAGCTGATGGTGCTGGCAATATCGTCAGCTACACCACTGGTTGCAAGTTGGAGGTTTTTGCCGCCCGCACCGAGGCGCTCAGCACGCAAACCAATTTGGTGGGCTGACTCTTCACCGCTCACATACAAAACTTTATATTTCTTAGCCAGCTCGTGCGCCAGTTGTAACAAAAGCGTACTCTTACCGATGCCTGGCTGGCCAGCAATTAAGTTAACACTGCCAGCCACAAGGCCACCACCAAACACGTCGTCGACTTCGCTTACACCACTGATAAGGCGTTTATGGTCTTTTGCCAACGAAGCTGTGACTGACTGGGTTGACAATGTGTGGCCCCCTTCGGCAACTTGCGCGGCCGTAGCCGAGATTTGTTCCTGCAATGTGTTCCATTCACCACAATTAAAACAGCGCCCGCTCCAAGCGGCACTGATGGCCCCACAATTGCCACAAACGAAGCGAACGCTCTCTTTTTTCGCCATAGTACCTCCAGTTTAACAAAAGAATGTGGTTAGGCGTTGCCGCCTTATTGCGAATCGATGGTCGACGGGCTGTTTTCAATCGCTTTGACGAGTTGGTTTTCTTCCAGAGCCGCCGCATTACGCTCGGCAACAACCGAGTTATATTGGTCAATCAAGCCACGCGTTTGGTTGACCTGGGCGTTGTAGCTGCCTACTTTAGCGTTAAAACCAGGCACTGCCGCATTGTAGGCGTCGTAGCTCTTGGCCGCCAGCAAGCCATCCAGACGCGCCCGTTCGCTTTTCAGCGCTTGGGCTTGGCTACCGAGGCCGGTCTGTAAGCCGTCAATTTGCTTTTTTAATTCAGCCAGCTTTGCATCATCTTGGGTCACCACCTGCTGCTGCTCTGTGAAGACCTTCTCATACTGCTCGGAATAGGCAACAATCGCCTTACGGTTTGTAAAGTATCGAGTGTAGTATTGTTCCAACTCGGGCGGCAAATCGCGTACTTCCGTGCCCAGGATTGAATGGAGCTCATTGGTGACGTCAGCTCCGTTTTTGCGGTACGCTTCGATGGTATCACGGATGCGTTGGTCAGTTACGCGTGTGTAAGCCTGATTGATAAGGTCGTCGACGTGTTGTTTATCGTTGGCATTTAAACGGTCATAGGCAGCGTGGAGCGTTTCGTGGGCTGCAGTTACCTGAATCACACCCTGCAAACGAGCTTCAGTAATGTTGGATAAATAGATACCTTGGCCGGAAATATAGCAACCCAACACAATCGTCTTTTCTGTGCTCTGGCAATGGCCGTTAAAGGTCGCTTTATCTTCTAAGTCGGGATGGTAAACGTAGAAGAGCCGGCGGGTTTTGTCGTTCATGGTCGTATCGGTCGCTATCTGGGCAACCGCCGCTGGAGGTTGGTAATTGCGTAGTCTGATCGAATCGTAAATATTCCAACGGTTCAACCAGCCTCCGGCCCCCAACAACAACACAATGCCAAACGAAATAAGTCCGGTAATACGTGTTGAACGCATGGTCATATGCGCCAGTTTAGCATGCGTCTTATTCAGTAGCTACGCTATAACTAAGTTCTTTTTCTCGATTGGCCGTAACTTTGATGATGTCACCCTTTTGGTAACGGCTTTCCAGTAGTTCAAGGGCCAGGTGATCTTCAAGCGTATCTTGGATCAAGCGCCGCATGGGGCGGACGCCGTTCTTGGCATCATAGCCGTGCTCTAACAGATGATCTTTGGCGGCTGGTGTCAGCTGCAAACCAATGCCATGTTTGATCAGGCGCTGCCTTAGTTCATCAAGCTGTAAGTCAAGGATCTTTAAGATGTCCTTTTTGGTCAGGGCGCGGAAGACAATCGTCTTGTCAATACGGTTCAAGAGTTCAGGACGCATCATTTTCTTCAACGCATCGAGCACTTTATCTTTATTGGCCTCATGCATTGCATCCAAGTCTTCCATATCCCCATTTCCGCTAGATTGGAAGCCAAGTGCCGCTTCTTTTTGCAAGCGGTCGGCGCCAATATTACTCGTCATAATGACAATAGTATTGCTGAAGTCGATCTTGCGGCCTTTGGCATCAGTCAATACGCCGTCTTCCAAAACTTGCAGCAGCATGTTAAAGACGTCAGGATGGGCCTTCTCAATTTCATCAAAAAGGACTAGGCTGTACGGCTGGCGACGAATTTTATCGGTCAGTTGACCACCGTCATCATAGCCAACATAGCCGGCGGGAGCACCCACCAAGCGCGAGACGTTGTGGTGTTCGCCAAATTCAGACATGTCAATTTTAACCAAAGCATCCTCGGCACCAAAGAACTCACGGGCTAGGACGCGGGCAAGCTCTGTCTTACCAACCCCTGTAGGGCCTAGGAAGATGAACGAGCCAATAGGCCGACCGGCCGCTCCCACACCAGAACGGTTACGGCGAATAGCTCGGGACACTGCTTGCACTGCTTCGTCTTGCCCAACCACAAATTTACTCAGGTTCTTTTCCAGATTTATGAGGTATTTCGCTTCGGAACGGATGACTTTGCGTACCGGCACGCCAGTCATGCGCGCCACCACTTCAGCCACATCCTCGCTGGTCATGACAATCTTCTTCACGCTTTTGCCGTGTGCTTCCAGCTGTTGCAGGTCTTCGTTAATTTGTGAAGCCCGCTGCTTATACTTAGCGGCCTTTTCGTAATCTTCTGTATCGACTGCGTCATCAATGCGGGTATTG
>DATIHS010000083.1:0-3478 GCA_035480475.1 Patescibacteria group bacterium | reverse complement strand
GGCTACGAGCTTGGGATCCAACTGGCGAATGGTACCCGCGGCCGTATTACGCGGGTTGGCAAACAGGGGTAAACCTTTTTCTTCGCGTCCTTTGTTTAGGCGGGCAAAGTCTTCCTTGTACATAACAATTTCGCCCCTGATTTCGGTCCTGCCATCCAAGAATGGTCCGGTCTCTTTGGTGGCGCGCAAACGTAATGGTAGCGAGTCAATCGTCCGGACGTTCATGGTCACGTCTTCACCCACAAAGCCGTCACCGCGGGTGATGGCCGTTTGCAACAGACCGTCTTCGTAGATGAGCGTACAGGCGAGGCCGTCCATTTTGATGTCCATAAAGTATTCCAGCGTCGCACCGGGCGGTGCTAGCTTTGTAATGCGATCGATCCAAGCTTGTAACTCGCTACGGTCAAAAACGTCGTTGAGGCTCAGCATGCGGTAACGGTGGGCAACCGACACAAACTGGGGTAGTGGCTGGCCAGCCACACGTTGGCTGGGGGAATCGGGCGTAATAAGATCCGGATAGGCTGTTTCAAGCTCGGCTAGCTCTTGTTTTAGGCTATCCGCTGCTTCCTCGCTCATTATGGACTCATTGAGCACGTGGTATTTATAGCGGTAATCGTTAATCAGTTCTCTCAATTTGGCCAAGCGTTTGGCGGCATCATTATGGCTGGGCTGTTTCATAGCAACTCCCTATACAAGCTGTACATATAGCTATGCACAACTGCCAATGTCAACATACTCAAGATAAAGAAGAGCCACTCTGCCACCGCGGGCGCAATGATAATAAATGGAATGACGATCACGGCCGCAAGCACCAAAAGGGCGATTGGTAGAAAAACGAGTTTTCGCATTATCATCCAACGGCGGTAGCGGACCAAGTCACGGGCAGAACGCAGCGCCATCATCGGCGTGACGTCCGGCAAGGTAACAATATAGAGGGCAAAAATGGACGACGTCAGCAAATACAACGTCAACAGCACCAGCAAGCCAATCAAGATAAACCACAGGCCTTTTTCGATGGCCGTAACCGCCAAACCGCCACCAATAACTACGGTGTATAAGAAGTTAGCGATGAGAACCGGGATTATTTGGAGACCAATGACAATGAGGACCAACAAAAACGGTATGGTGGGATGCAAACCTTTATAAAATGACTGGCGGATAGTGACCTTGGCTTTTTTTGTAGCGTGGGTTTGGCGCAGCGCCCATATCAATACCAGACTGATTATGATGAGCAACATTGACTGGTACGCCCCAGCCACGTCACTCGCGGTGCTGTTGGCATTGCCGAGCAACACGCCAAACAAGGTCAGACCTGTACTTAAGCCTGCTGTCCGGCCGTGGAACAAGCCCACAAACGTAGTTTTGAGCTCGCCGATGTTGCTGCTCACGCCAAAGCCCTTGACCAACACAATGGTAAGGACAAGGTAGACAAAAACAATGCCGCCAAAGACCTTCCAGTTTTTGACAAGGTGTTTCAGGCTGCGCCACAACAAACGAAAGGCGCCCGTGAGCCGCGGTTTGGGTTGTTTAATGCGTTTGCTGAGGCGAAAACTTCTGTAGGTAGGCGCCTTGATTTGCCGCGAAGCCGGCATTTCTAACTTGGCGCGCGAGCGTTTGGCAGGAGTCTTAGACTTAGGCATGGCCTTCCATCTCACGCAATCGTTTAATACGGTCGTCGATGGGAGGATGGGTGCTAAAGAGGTTCAGTACGCTGTGGCCACGCAACGGGCTGGCAAAAAACAGGTGTGCCGTTGAGGTGTTTTGGCGCTTAGTGGCACTCCCGGTTTGTTTAATCTTTTCTAAAGCGCTGGCGAGGCCTTCAGGATAGCGTGTGGTTAAGGCGCCAGTGGCGTCGGCCAGGTACTCTCGGCGCCGCGAAATGGCTAGTTGGATTAAGGTGGCAATAATTGGCGCCAAGATGGCCGCAGCAATGCCGAGAAAAAAGAACACTTGATTACCATTGTTATCGTCGTTGTCCCCGCCGCCGAACCAACTGATGCGCAGCATGACATCGGCCAATAGGCTGACGACGGCTACAAGGGCAAAAATCATAATCGACACACGAATGTCATAGTTCTTGACGTGTCCAAGTTCGTGGGCAAAAACGCCTTCGAGCTCGGTATCGGTCATGATGTCGAGGATGCCAGTGGTGGCACAAACAGCGGCATGGTTGGGGTCGCGGCCGGTCGCAAAGGCGTTGGGCGCGGGATCTTGCATAATGAACACGCGTGGCATAGGTAGGCCATCAGTAATTGATAGGTTCTCAACAATCCGCCACAGGCGTGGGTTGTCTTGTTTTTGGATCTCTTGCGCCCCATTTACGGCGAGGGCGACGCTTGAACCGGCAAAGTAACTGATTAAAGCGTAAATCAGTGCCCCGACCAGCACATATGGTGTTATGGCGGGCTGTCCCATAAAATGCCCAAATATCCACCCTAAACAGACGACCAGCCCCACAAAGATAGCCATCATAAAGACAGTTTTGCGCTTGTTAGCCGCAATTTGCTGATACATCTAAAGTCCTTAGCTAGAAATTAACGTCAACCGGCTTGTTGACGGCTGCCGCTTCGGCTTCGTCCACTTCGTAAAACTCACGAGTTTTGAAACCCAACATGCCGGCAAAAATGCTGGTTGGAAAGGTCTTGATCTTGATGTTCAAGTCACGTGCCGAGCTGTTATAGAAACGGCGAGCGGCTTGGACTTTGTCTTCGGTGTCGGTGAGTTCAGCTTGCAGTTGCAAGAAGTTTTGATTGGCTTTTAGGTCCGGGTTGCTTTCTGCCACCGCAAAGACGCTCTTCAACGCCCCTGTTAAGACATTATCGGCAGCGGCCGTTTCCTTGATTGAACCGCCACCACTAATGGCGCCAGCGCGTTCCTTAGCAACGGTTTCTAGAACTTCTGCTTCGTGCTTGGCATAACCCTTAACGGTGTTGACCAAGTTTGGTATCAGATCCAAACGACGCTTTAATTGCACGGTGATGTCGCTCAACGCTTCATCTGTCCGCACATTCAATCGAACCAGGCCGTTATACATAGCAACGCCGGCAATGATAACTACCAGAACGATAATCCCAATTACTATAAGTGCTGTCATCCTACCATTACCCCTGTTTATGATGTAATTACAGTATACCAGTTATTGCGACGAAAAACAGTAGTTGGTGGGCGAGGTGGGACTTGAACCCACAAGGCTTATTCAGCCAACGGATTTTAAGTCCGTCGCGTATACCAATTCCGCCACTCGCCCGTGAATTGCTAACCCTATATTTTTATCATGAGCAAGAGACAATGTATACTTTTAGCGTTATGGCGCCTTGGCGGAGTGGTTACGCAGAGGTCTGCAAAACCTTTCACACCGGTTCAATTCCGGTAGGCGCCTCCAAAGTATTTTCTGATCTTATTGTGTTGGTTTCCAGGTTCGATAGTTACCTACCACCTTGTACAAAGCACCGGCAACAAGTGCCCCGTCTTGGTCAAA
>DATIHS010000082.1:0-5734 GCA_035480475.1 Patescibacteria group bacterium | reverse complement strand
GCACTTTTTTCAATCGTCAAGATAGTAGGGCCTAATTTGGCCTGCTTCACGGTGGCATTACCTTCGGCATCGGTCACTGCCGTGGCACCACCTAGGCTGACATGGACATTCTTGAGCGGTTGTTTCGTACTATCATCAAGTATGGTTATTGAGCTGCTGGCGCGCACACCAGCTGTGTTGAGTAAAAAATAACGCGAGGTTGGTACCGTACCGGCCGCTATGAGGCCACCGACTACCAACAAGATAAAAAGCCACCGCACCAGACGGTTGTGCCACAGAGCCTTAAAGGCCGCCCGCAAGCGATGCCGTGGTTTGGCCTCTGTGGGTTGTTCGTCACTATCACGCACCGCGTCTTCCACTTCAAGGATTTCGTCACTTTCAGCAGCAACAATCTCTTCAACGGCTTTATCAGTTGCCGGGTCGGTGAGAACTGCCGGGTCTTTAACTGGCACATCAGCCTCTTTACTGCCGTCATCAGTAAGAGAAGTTGCTGCGTCTGCAGTTTCTACTGCAGCTGGCGCAGCTTCATCGCTTTCGGTTGGTCCTAGCTCCGCGATTGTTTCATTCAGTTTTTCGGCAACATCAGCAGGAGTGGCATTAGCGTCATCAATTGTAATTTGTTTTATGGGTGGAGCACCGTCGGAAGTACTGGCTTCAACTGGCGGGGTCGTTTCAGCATCTTGATGGTCAATTGGAATGGCCACTTTTTTACCGGGTTTTTCTGTGATGGCCTTGTCATCTTTGGTAGCTTTAGTCGGTTTCGGCAATTCAGGTGCAGAAGGTGTGGCCTCGGTCGCTCCATCCACTGGTAAAGCAGGCTCATCAGCTTTAACGACGATACTCTTTTTAGGCGCCATCGGTGTTACGGCCTTTTTGGCCTCGCCTGCATCGTCAGGTACGCTCGGATCGAGCATCCGGCGGATTTTCTCATCAATATCTTCGCCATGAGGATTTAGGTCCTCATTCCGTTCATTATCCATGTCTTAATGCTTATCCTTACGACAAGTGTACCAAAAACACCTTGGGACTGCTAGTTACCAAACCTTAGCGGCGGCCCTTGCGTTTGGCACGCGAGGACTTCTTCTTGCCAGTGGTTTTTTTACTCTTTTTGACGGGTGGTTCCACTTCGACTGGCGTTGGTGCAGACGTGCTGGCTGCTTTTCGCCTGGCCTTGGCCTTGGAAGGATCTGGTTGGACGACCACAAAAGCGACGCCCGCAATTGTTACAAAGCCAATGATAAGTAGCGGCCAGTAATTTAAATTGTGGCCGACGTCACTTGGTGGTGCAGTTTTGGTAGTATTACTGTTCGTTGCTCCCGCTTTTGCACCATTAACGTGTAGGTCACCTACAGATGGCAGCGCAGTCTGGTTCAGGTTTGGCAAGGTTTGTACACTCCCAGTGGTCTGGTTCGGCCCCGTTACCCCTGCCTGTGGATTACGGGTTGGTGGCTGGTAATCGGACGCGTTGCTGGCGCCGCTGAGGTTTGAGGCGTTATTTTGGGCATAAACATGCAGCATCCCCAAGCTCGGGAACACGAAAACAGCCACCAGGAGAGTCGCTAAGCCGTAACGCATTCGTCTCATCCTGGCTAGTATGTCGCTTTGGACGCTACTTTTCAACTGTTTCTCCCTGGGCAGTATCGATGGCAAGGGCCTCATTATCACGCAAGTAGAGCAAACGGGGATCATCACCAAAATGTTTTTTGATGTGATTGATGTATTCTACGAAGTCCGAACTGTCGGCATGCGGCACAATGATGCGCGGCACCAAACCCAAACCTTCCTCAATAACTTCGTCGGCTAACTCAGACTCATCGGCTACTTCGGCACCCTCCAGCGTCAGGCCAGCAACGATTGCTCCGGCGCTCTCACCACAGTAGACCATGCCGGCATCCAATAGTTCGGGCAGCAAGGCTTCTAGGCCACTGCGACGTATTTCAGAACGCAAAATGAAGGTATTGCCGCCGGCTGCCCAGAGTAAGTCATAGCCTTGTAACATCGGCCTGAGCGTCGCCTCGTCTTCATAATCACGTAGGTCAACCACTTCCGTTGAAAAACCGTATTTAGCTAAATCATAGATAAGTTCGTCGAGCTTTTGGGCGCGCTCATTGGGAAGTTTGTAATCTTTAGCATTGGGAATAATGGCTACTCGGGCGTCAATGGGCGGTTTGTTCAGCAATCCGAAAAGTTTTTCGGGTGTTGGTACACGGTAAGAACTCAAATACAGCTTCATGCTGCAGATTATACGGCTTTAGGCGCTACGTTTGTAGCGGTTGACGGCTAGCGGTATAAAAACCACCAAAATGCCAATGACCCAGAGTATAAGTTTCCAGGTGGCACCGTTGCCTGGCGTGCCCAGGGCCATCTGGCGGGCGGCCGTGACCACATGGGTTACCGGTTGGTTATTGGCAAAAGCCTGCAGCCAACCCGGCATACTCGCGGTTGGCACAAAAACGGCACTGGCAAAGGTTAGTGGAAAGACCATCAAAAAGCCCGCCAGCTGTGCTGTTTCGGTATCGCCCGAGGCGAGGCCAATAACCGCCGCAATCCAGCTGAAGGCGAAGCCGTATAAGAGCAGTAATACGACCATGATTATGGCGTCCAGGAAGCCGCGCTGGAAGCGAAAGCCCATAATAGTTCCCATGATAAGCATGATGAGAATTACCACGAGGTTTCGAATCGTGTCCGAAAGGGTACGCCCGGCCATAACAGCCGCCCGGCTCATGGGCAAGCTGCGGAAGCGGTCAACAATGCCGCGGCTCATGTCGTCAGCCAGACCTACCCCCGTTTGGATGGCGCCAAACATCACCACCTGGGCCAAGAGGCCAGGTAAAAGAAAATCAATATACTTACCGCCCGGAACACCAATACGTACCGCACCGCCAAAAACATAGTTAAACAGCAGCATAAACATGATGGGCTGGATAGAAGAAAAGATCAGCAAACGTGGCAAGCGGACATACCGCAACAGGTTGCGCTTGGTAATAGCCAGCGTATCGCTAATGGTCTGCATACTACTCCCTCCCCCGACGTTTTTGCTTCGCCGTGGTGGCCACAGCTGACGCTTTTTGGCCCGTCAGCGTCAAAAAGACGTCGTCGAGTGATGGACGATGTAAGGCAAGGCCAGTTGGTTCCAAACGGGCTTTATCCAAGGCCCGAACGATCGCCAGCAAGTCTTTAGAGCCATCTGTTACGGGCACGCGGACAAGTTGCGTTTCCTCGTCAAAACTCGGGGCTTTTTTACCAATGCCTTCGACAGCAGCCAGTGCTTTGGGGTGGAGCTTAGGGTCAGCTATGCTGAACTCTACAACGTCACCACCAAGCTTCGCCTTCAGTTGGTTGCTGGTACCTTCGGCAATGACTTTGCCTCGGTCAATGACAGCAATCTTATTAGCCAGGGCATCGGCCTCATCCAAGTACTGTGTCGTCAACAAGATGGTGGTGCCTTCTTTAACCAAGTCACGAATGATGTCCCACAATCCCAAACGGGTGCGCGGATCTAGGCCGGTAGTTGGTTCGTCTAAAAATAACACCTTGGGATGACCAACCAAGCTGGCCCCTAGGTCTAGGCGGCGGCGCATGCCACCAGAGTAAGTACGCACTTGACGGTTTGCTGCATCAGACAGGTTTAGTTGTTCCAAAAGTTCATCAGTCCGGCGGCGGACTTCGGCCCGTGGTAGGTGGTATAAACGACCGACCATGTGCATGTTTTCCCGACCCGTTAAGAATTCGTCAACCGCGGCATATTGGCCAGCCAAACCAATTAAACGACGTACTTTGTCGGGGTGTTTGGTGGCATCAACCCCCAACACTTTCGCTTCGCCCTTATCGAGCTCCAGCAAGGTTGTCAGTACGCGTACCAGGGTAGTTTTGCCAGCGCCATTTGGGCCAAGCAAGCCAAAAACGGTACCGCTTTCGGCGCGTAGGCTTACACCATCGAGCGCCTTGACGGCCCCAAAATACTTGTATACCTCTTCGGCTTCAATTGCATAATCTGCCACCCTTCCAATTTACGCCTCGATACTTAACACGTCAAGGATTACTGCCCACCGTAGCCGTAGCCATAACCTGCGAAGCTTGTGGCCGGCTTGTGGTAATCAGCTACTTTTAAGAGATGTTCGGTGGCATCATCACCTCCGGACGGCATGATATAGAGTTCACTTCCGCCTTTGGACACCAGTAAATATTTGTCGGTATACCAGCCATAGGGCGTGTATTCGCTTAGGGTTGCCAGTTGTCTGGGGCTGCTGCCGTCTGGCCCACCGGTAAATAAGGTGTTTTTGCCGTCACGGGGTTCGTACCAGAAACTGGCGTTGCCACCTGGGGAAATCAAGAAAGTCGGGTAAAAGGTATTAAAGCTGTCTTCCGATACTTCTTTGCTCTCACTCAAATGGCCATTGGTATATTCATAGTAGCTCGTGCTACCGTTCACGACACCCAGATACAGTTCGTCCGGTTTGGCCAAGACCGCGTTGATGTAGCCATTGTTGCCAACGTCAAAATCTTTGACGGTTTGCTTTCCTTCGCCCGTGGCCTTGTTAGTGTAAATACCCATGCGCTTGTTAGCCAGGCGGTAGGCTGAATAATAGCCGGCATTCCAGTGTTTAGTGTAGACGAGCTGGTCCTTAAAAATATAAACGGTGTCGAAAGCTTCTGCGACATAGTCATTGTCGCTCGTACCCTCGGCGTTTGTTTCATCAAGAGTAGTGAGCTGTTTAGCTTCGGCATTGTAACTTTTGAGGGCGCTGGTTTTACTTTGCCACAGCGGGACATTATTACGGTCAACGCGATAAATAAAGTGGTGGCCGGACCAACCTGCAGGTGAAAAGGTGGCATCGCCGCTATCGATTTCGGTCAGCTGGCTGTTACTGGTTTCAAGTGAATAAAGGCGTGGTTTGGTTCCGTCACGCCGTGATAGGAGCGCCAAGTATTTCCAATCCCGGGACGCTAACAGCACGGTATTGGCGTCCTCTTCGCTGCCGGTACCCGGCAAAATAACTTCGCGGTTTAGGCCGTCGAGGTCAGTTTTGACCACATCGATTTTGCCGCTCTGTTTAGATAGGAAATACAGTTTACCCGATGGTGTAAGGCTAAAGCTATTGGAGGCGACATTGGTAGTAGCGGTAGTAAGCCCGGTTGTAAAGTCGTTGTAACCAGTGGCTTTAAACGTCGCCGTCACGTCCGGTTGGTCGGCTGGAACGACGAGGGTAGCCGCGCCGTTGGTATCCGTTTTGGCTTCAGTACCCGCAGCTGTAATCGTTGCCCCCGCGACAACTGCTCCGGTAATCTTATCGGTAATTTTAAGGGCTAGCTGGCGGCCGGTTGCAACGAGTTTAGCTTTGAATGGGTCACGCACAGATCCCAGCGGTACCGCCACGGCCTGATTTGCATCTTGATAGTATTTTTTTGTAATGCTCAAACGACCAGGGCCGACCTTGACTTTGTTCAGATGGGCTTCACCTTGCCCATCGGTCGTCGTTGTCAGACCGCGCAAGCTTACTTGGGCGCCACTGACAGGTACGTTGGTTTGGCTATCGGTAACAATCACTGCAACGTCCTTCTGGATTACCAACCCCAACAAGGCATAGCGTGTCCATGGCAAGCCGAATAGGACTGCTAACACCAATAAAACAGTCAGCGGAATGGATTTCTTTTTGTGCCCGACGTACCAAGCTTTAAAGCGCTGAAGGACATTGCCCTTTGTTTCTGGCTCTTCACTTTCCGTTTCTTCAAC
>DATIHS010000081.1:0-2560 GCA_035480475.1 Patescibacteria group bacterium | reverse complement strand
GCGGCACCTGCAACGTCAACTGAGAAGTTGTTACCACTCAAACCTGACTGGTTGGCAACAGCTAGGGTGTTGTCACCAGACTTAGCGTGGAATTTAAAGCCAGTTGGGCCTGTGCAAGAGTCACCAATAATTGGCGAGTTGGAACAAACGTCAACCACCATACCACCAACGCTACCGTTGGAGCCAGGATTAAAGCTGACGGAATAGGTGACGTCTGTGTCACTAGCTTTGGAACTGCTGAGTTTGATGGCACGGGCTGTAATAAGTGAGTAGGCGTTTGCTTTACGTATATTCAATATAGGTACAGTTGCTGCCAGCACCAATAACAACGCCGCCAGCAGCGCGGTGGTGCGTCGGGACATTGTAGTTAGGTTCATGTTTGTTTCTCCTTTGGGAGGTTTTTATGTTTGGATTGTTTTATGATTTTTTAATGTATGCGCTGAATGTAACATGCTTATTGTTATCTATTCAAGCTTTTTATCGGTTAGTTATCCACAGCCTTGGGTGGAGTGGCGTTCTAATACGTGCCTGTGGCAACCAGGTTATGGACAAAGGTAAATTGGCCGGCCGGGGTGATTTGGCTAATGTTAAAGATGTATGAAACCGTGTAAGCAGTGATACTGGAGCTTTGGTTAGAAAGGGCAATGATGTCGTCTTTGACGTACTTAAACTGGTTGGCCGTATCGTAACCTGTAGCAGCCTGGCCGAATGAAAAGCTGCTATTGGGAACCTGTGCTGGGTCTGCCCCTAAGTCACAACCGCTACCGCAGAAGTTGGTGTTTTTAATGACATTGATGCCGAATTGTTCAGTCCCCGGACTGGAGGCCGTTGGGCTCGCTAAGCCTGCCATGTGGTAGTTGCCCGCCCCTATTGGCGTATCAGATACCGTCCTGACGACGTAACCCGAGCTATTCCATACGCGCACATTAAAAGTACCTGTCGCCGTTTTAACTTGGGTGGTATCAAGATAACCGAGGTCAATGTTGCCGCTCGTAACCACAAATTCTAGAAAAGGAGCGTCTGTGGTGTTAAAACCTGCTTGGGCACAATACGTCGTGCTACAGACATTGCCCGTTGTCAATTCACCCGCTGTTTGCTTAGAGCAATAGGCGCTTGAGCATGCGTTCAGTTCGCCACCTGAGCCAAAAAAGGTTTCATCCACACGGTAATTGGTGGATGAAGAGGTGTCGGCAAAGGCCTTGAGTGGCAACAGTAACAAAACGACTGCTACCATCATAAACCGCCACTTTTTGTTTCCCTTCATGGTCTTATATATTTTGCCCTAATTCCTGCCATACTGCAATCTGTTTATGGTTTTACAGGCAGGCGTAGTATCATACATATGATATTCATAAGCAGAATAAAAGATGGAAAATCAGCCTAATCAAAACGACGAGCTGAATTCTTTGGAAGACCCAGATACCGTTGCCGCACCGCAAACTGCGCCTGCGGGTGGTAGTGGTGCCAAGAAACCCGGCCCAAAAGGGCTTGGCCATAAACTGCGTCGTCTCATTACCCACCTCAATATTTATGCGCTTCTCTTTGTCTTAATACTCGTTGTTGCGGGCGGTTTTACGTTTGTCAGCATCCAAAAGAATAAAAAGGCGGCTAATACGCCAACCATACCGACCCAAACCCTTACCAGCGAGGAGCTGAAACAACTCAATGGAAGTGATGCAACGGTCGGAGACGCCAAGCAAACCCTAACAGTGGCCTCCAACGCTATTTTTGCCGGTAAAGTCCTGATTCGTGACAGCCTGGATATTGCAGGTGGTTTAAAGGTTGGTGGTTCGCTCAGCTTGCCAGGCATTACGGTATCGGGAACAAGTAGTTTTGACCAAATCCAAGGTAACAAATTGGCAATTTCAGGTGATGCAAGTATCCAAGGCCAGTTGACGATACAAAAAGGTATTACAGTGACTGGAGGTGGCAGTTTTGGCGCCCCGATTACAGCCCCACAGATTACAGTCCAGTCATTTCAACTCACTGGTGACTTGCAATTGCAACGACACATAGATGCCGGTGGTACCACACCCAGTAAATCAGACGGATCAGCTCTGGGTGCTGGAGGGACAACGAGCATCAGTGGGACTGACACCGCCGGTACCGTAGCTATAAACACCGGGGGCGGTCCGGGGGCAGGTTGTTTCGTAACTGTTACCTTTACCCAAAAGTATAACGATACGCCCCATGTTGTTGTCACGCCTATTGGTTCCGGCGCAGCCAGCCTAAACTATTACGTCAACCGCAGCAATAGCAGCTTTTCGATTTGTGCGACCAATTCTGCCCCTGGTGGTACAAACTTTTCGTTCGATTACGTTGTGATTGACTAAACATCTAAAAAGACAATTACTTCGTCAGTTTTGACATGCATAATGCCCCGAGTAACGGTGATTTTCTCCTCGTTACCACCGTTCCGGACCACAATATCACCAGGATTTAGGAGTGTCATAAAGTTATGGTGTTTGCGTAAAATGTCGAATGGGCCCGTGTCATTCTCAGCTGAAATGCTCTCCGCTTCCCCATCGTAATACACTTTAAAGGGCGCATACACTTTGAC
>DATIHS010000080.1:0-2889 GCA_035480475.1 Patescibacteria group bacterium | reverse complement strand
TACTACCAACCCGAGGCATATATTCCACGCTCGGACACCTATATTGAAAAAGATAGCCAAATAAATGAGGAGATTGACCGGTTGCGCCACGCGGCGACCGATGCGCTGCTCACCAGACGGGACGTTATTATCGTCGCCAGTGTGAGTTGTATCTACGGCATCGGATCTGTCGACGATTACGCGGGGCTCTCACTCGTTGTTAAACGCGGTGAACGGCGCGTGCGCGATAAAATGCTGCGCCAGCTGACTGATATCCAGTACCAACGCAATGATATTGATTTCCACCGCGGAACATTCCGCGTCCGAGGCGATGTTGTCGATATCTTTCCGGCCAGTGAAGAATTCGCCTACCGCGTTGAATTCTTTGGTGACGAAGTTGACCGAATCACAAAAGTTGACTCCTTAACGGGTGAGATTTTGGCAAATCTTGACGATTTGCGGGTCTTTCCAAGCAGCCATTACGTGACACCACAGGATAAGCTTAAAGGTGCCCTTGCTAACATTGAACACGAGCTGGAGGAGCGGCTGGCCTTCTTTAACAAGCACGGAAAGCTGCTCGAAGCCCAGCGTCTGCAACAACGCACGCGCTTTGACATCGAAATGTTAGAGGAAACTGGTTTCGTAAAAGGTATTGAAAATTATAGCCGCTACCTGACGAATCGTGAGCAAGGTGAACAGCCCGCGACCCTGCTTGATTACTTCCCGGACGACTACATTATGATGATTGATGAATCGCACATGACCATGCCTCAAGTACGGGGTATGTACAATGGCGACCGTGCTCGCAAAGAAGTCTTGGTTGAGCACGGTTTTCGCCTCCCGAGTGCCCTAGACAATCGTCCTTTAACCTTTACAGAGTTTGAAAAACACGTCAACAAAGTTGTCTATGCCAGCGCTACTCCTGCCGAATATGAGCTTTCTCGTAGCCAAAAACCAATTGAACAAGTTATCCGTCCCACAGGCTTGGTCGACCCAGAAATTGATGTGCGACCGATTGACGGACAGATTGACGATCTTATCGCCGAAATTCGCTCCACCGTAGACAAGCATCAGCGTGTACTCGTCACGACCCTAACAAAGCGTATGGCGGAAGACTTGACTGAGTACCTACAGGAGCTAAACATAAAGGTTACCTATCTCCATAGCGATGTAGATACACTCGATCGTACCGACATCCTGCGTGACCTTCGTCTTGGCACCTACGATGTAGTAGTAGGCATTAATCTCTTACGCGAAGGCCTTGATTTGCCGGAAGTAAGCTTGGTGGCTATTCTCGATGCCGATAAAGAGGGTTTTTTGCGTAGCGAACAAGCCCTCATTCAAACGATTGGAAGAGCGGCTCGGCACATAGAGGGTCGTGTGATAATGTACGCTGACCGTGAAACCGGCAGTATGCAGCGCGCCATAGGTGAAACAAACCGCCGTCGCAAAATCCAGGACGACTACAACAAAGCGCACGGTATTACACCCATGGGCATTGCCAAGGCGGTTGAAAAGGGCATGCGGCCAGACCTTCCAGAAGAAGCAAAAAGAGCCAAACTAGACCTCAAAAAGATTCCCAAAGATGAGTATGGCCATCTCATCCGTGACTTGACCGGCCAAATGGATCTCGCTGCAGCCAATCTCGAATTCGAAAAAGCCGCCGAGCTCCGCGACATCATCACCGACATCAAAAAGAAACTGTAACTAAGCCGCTAGTTTTTCAACGATTTTATTTGATGCAACCGCTGATTCAATTTTACGTGCCGCGCCAATACCATTCGCCGCCATGCCATGTCCGCGGAGAAAAATAGAGACTAAATTGAGGTCTGCGCCGTTGTTTGAAAGTTGTCGCCACATACGCCACCTTGCGAGGGGGTCAAGCTGACCATTGATAATTGTGGCTCCGTACTCACGATAGACTCGCTCAAGAACAGCAAATTTTATACCTTTCATCAGGCCTGGAATCTCAACCAAGATTGGCGCTACATTAGATCGAAAGCCACCTTCGCCTACCAAACCATCAAGCGCATGCCAACCATTTTTGATAACCATATAAACCATTTCACGCGGAGTATCGACGAGCATTGAAGGCATAAAGAGTGTTGCCATAAAGAGTGGAACGGCATCAGGTGTTACATTGGCAGAAGCGTACGGCATCGGATAAACATTCAGATTACGTCCGTTGCGTATGTCATGGTCAAGCATATGCGTCGTAATGACAGAACCCATGGACGTGCCTTGCACTATCGTCGGTTCATCACTACAGAGGGCGCTAATCAGTTTGGCGCGTTCCTCAGCCATGGCTTCAATACCATGCGCGCGGACGTTTTCCCGAGTTAGACGTTCACCAGTGCTACCAACACCATCGCTAGCGATGCTGATAAAGCGAAAATAAGGCATTTTTTCTGCACCAGTCGTATGAAGCGCATAGCCTGGATATTTTTCAATCTCTTCACTCAAGCCGGGTAAGTGTACGAAGTTAATACCAACATCTTCGCTCGCAATAGGCTCTGTGACACGCACGGCGTGTTTGTAGCCATCGAGTTCAATCAAATACCAACTGTCGGGTCGTGGCTCGTCTGTTTTACGTTTGCCTTCAATCATCTCGCGGCTAAGCAACTGTACCTCACCAAGCCCCGGGACTTGTTTGTGTATCGGATTATACGGATCTTCTCTATAGTTATACGGCGCTTCGGGCCCATCTAAAGAAACACCCTCATTTTGAGGGTGTTGAAACTCTAAAATAACCGCACCCCGTTGATCCGGAGGTGCTTGTTCGAAGGAGCCATTCATGTTCATTTCGCCTTTATTTGTAAGAAATATTACAATTCTTATTTTCATGGTATTCCTGGCTTCGAGTTTTGTAAAGCATAATCATTTCCATTACTGCTGTAACTGGTTATAATC
>DATIHS010000079.1:0-7107 GCA_035480475.1 Patescibacteria group bacterium | reverse complement strand
AACGGGTATGACCGGCCATTCCACTTCCAAAGCAAGTTGTTGTACCTTCGGCATTTCGCCGATCTCTTTTGTCTGTTGCTTATGCAAGGCTTGAATAACGGCAATAATGTCTGGTGCGCGTGCAATGAGCTCGTCGGGGTCAAGATTTTCCAGAGAAGAACCTTCGTAGCCCAGATCGGCCTGGGCCAGCTCGGTCAAGGTTTGTTCACGGCGTAAGGAGTTGAGCAAAAAAGCACCCACCAATACGTCATGGCCAACGTTTGGCAGTCCGACACCCATTTCCAATAAGACTTTAAGGGTATTTTTGATGTCGTGGCCAACCAGTTGTGCAAGTCCTTTGAAGCTATCTGCATACTGTTTTTTATTGAGTTTGGTCAGGTCAAAGGTATAAACCGTTTTTCCATCCGTGCTTAGGATGAGCACTTGTGGGTCCCGGCCATGTTTGCCAGCTGAACGCGAATGAATATACATATAATCAGAGGCAGCAAGTTTTACGTCTTTTAACTTGGCTGCTGAATCAATGACGATGTTTTTACCCGGATGAAGTGTGCTGCTGCCAACTGCAGTTTGGTGGTCAGTGATAGCTACTTGCATGACTTCAGGTAGCCGGCGCGCTAAGCTACTGAATTCTAGTTTTTGCAGCAGGTGCAGCACTTGTTCAGGTTGGCAATTCCTGCCATCCACAGCCTTCAGGTCTAGCTTTAACGGCGCGTCAGTCCAGATGCTACCCAGTTTTTTACTCAGGTAGGCCAAGTCTTTGCCCGCCTCAAGCTTTTTGCGGGTACTTTCTTTAGTCAAGGCCAGGTTGTCGTAAACGCCATCAAGTGTTTCAAACTGTTTGAGCAACTCAATCGCACCTTTTTCACCAATACCAGGTACACCCGGTATGTTGTCCGAGCTGTCCCCTTTTAAGGCCTTCAAGTCCAAGAATTGTGTAGCCTGGATGCCGTACTTGGCCTCGAAACTCTTCGGGCTGTAGAGTTCTATGTTGCTGAGGCCTTTTTTGAGTGCATAGACGTGAATGTGTGGGTCGACCAGCTGCAACATGTCGAGGTCTGACGTAATGAGCATGGTTTCGATGTCTTTCTTGGCGGCCTGGACGGCCAGTGTGCCCATAATGTCATCGGCTTCGTAATCATCCAGCTCGTACAACGGCCAGCCAAATGCTTCGAGCAACTCATGCAAGACCGGCACTTGTTCATAAAAATCCGGCGGCGCCGGTTTGCGGCCGGCTTTATATTCTGGATACAGTGCGAGCCGCTTGCGAATGTTGGTTTTGGGTTTATCCCAAGCCACGCAAACGTAATCCGGTTTAAGCCGTTTGATGACTTCGAGCGCCATCGTAGCAAAGCCAAAGACGCCGCCAGTTGGTGTCCCGTCTTTAGTGCTCAAATTCGGCATGGCGTAGTAGCCACGATAAAAGACAGACTTGCCGTCAATAATAGCCAATTTTTTCTTCTTGGCTGGGATTTCCTCGCCCATAGCTAACAGTATACGCTATCTGTTAGCTAGATTGTTTCATCGCGGCTGCCACACGTCGTTGTCGTCTGATTCGACGGCGGCCGCGTTCAGACTCGCCACCCCGCACACCTCCAAGATCCCTTAACAGGGCGTCTTCCAGGCAGAGTTCTTTAACGGGACAATTCGAACAAACTGCTTTAGCTGGATCAGTTGATTCACCATGTCCAGGGAAAAAGATTTCAGGGTTAATATCGGGCTTTTTGCATTTGGCCAAGGCGCTCCAGGTACTTGTTTCTGGATCGTAAGAAGGGTGCTGATTATTAAGCCGTGACTTTACCGGCCGACTGGCGGCCCGCTCACTCCGGGCTGTTACTAGTTGTGTATCAACAAAGCGGACGTAGCCCTGGACTGCACCATTTAGGGCGCCGTAACAAGCTGATAGAGGTTTGCTAAATGGTCTCTGTTTCGTTACGACGCGAGAGGAAACTTTTTTGTCCGGCTCTTCGTACGAATGGGCATCAAACATAGCCCGTATGGCAGCCTTGGCTTGCTTCAGTTCTTCCGGAGTATTAACTTTTGGAACTGCTGCATCGGGATTAGCTACTTCAAGGTAACTCGTAAAGGGATTAACCACTTTTTCCGCTACTTCCCCTCCCTCGATAAGCGTCAGAACATGTGGGTCGTCCAAGTTATCCGCTACGCTCAGCTTAACAGTCGGGGGCAACTCATACCCAGCCTTTTGACCCAAGGAGGTTAAATGCAACCAACCATTCCTTCTAGCTGAGTACAGTTCTCGGTGCGCCTCAAGTGGTGACACCGGTTCATCCAGAGTTGTTTCTAAAACACCATGAACTTCTTCGTCAGACATGGGGCCTTCGCCTGTAATGCTGCGCCAAACCATTAAGCGGGCAATCTGTATGGTGGCTTCGGTCTCGAGGATGAATTCCCTCGCCTCACCATGAACGGGATCCACAATCAGCAGGTCATCGTGCAGCACCATAGAATTAAAAGCACAGGCTTCGGTCTCCATCGCAGCGATCGACATAATACAGATTATAAAATCTTCGTGAGTATTAAGCAAGAAGTCTGTGAATTTTATTACAGTTCTACGGATTTATTAATGCATGCTTATCGATAACTGTCCGTTCTTGATTCTGTATACTTATACATAACTATGGGTGGAGAGAAAGACAAACAACTGGCCTACTACCGGCAGGACGGTAAGAGCGTTTTGCAGCAGCTCGAATCGGACCTGAAAAAAGGTTTGGCGACCCAGGAAGCCAGCCGGCGGCTGAACCAATACGGCCCCAATAAGCTTGAGGAGCTTTCACGGGAATCTTGGCTACACAAATATTTGCGCCAGTTTAAAGACCTGATGATTATTCTGCTACTAGCGAGTGCCGTTATCAGTTTACTACTGGGCGATGGACGGACGGCGTCGGTCTTGCTGGCACTGGTTTTGTTCAATACCATCATCGGTTTCAGCCAGGAGTTTAAGGCTGAAAAACTCATGGAAAGCCTAGAAAGGCTGGTGGTAGCCGAAGCTAAAGTCTTGCGCGACGGTAGTGTAGCCACCGTTGACGCTACCAAATTGGTAGCCGGCGATATTGTTTATATAGAAGAGGGTGATAGCGTGCCCGCTGACTTGCGCGTGCTGACAGAAACGGAACTCGCCACGAATGACTTTGCTCTCACCGGCGAATCCAACCCATCACGCAAGTTTACCCATGCCATCAACGGCTCTGTGGAACTCGCCAACCGGCATAATTTAGTCTTTATGAGTACAACGGTAGCAACTGGCAACGGCTATGGCATTGTTATTGCAACTGGCATGCAAACAGAACTCGGCCGCATTGCCAGCTTGAGCGCCGACACAACGACTGACATCAGTCCATTGCAACGCGAGATGAATAATATTGCTACTCAGGTAACGCAAGGCACCGTTATACTCTGCACTCTGCTTCTCCCGGTGATTATCTACCTGGGCCTTGGTGTCAAAACCGCTTTTTTGTACGCCATTGCGATTGCCAGTTCAATTATCCCCCAAGGCCTGCCAGCAGAAATTAACACCGCCCTGGCCCGAGCCGCAAGTAAGTTAGCCCGTGCCCGTGCTTTGGTCAAAAAACTTTCTGCCGTGGAGACGCTTGGCGGCACGACTGTGATTTGTACTGACAAAACGGGTACATTGACCAAAAACCAAATGACTGTGGAGCGCTTCCAGATTGGGGGGGTTCCTTACAACGTTAGCGGCACTGGCTATGAACCCGTTGGCGAACTCGAGGATGCACACGGCAAACAACTGAACCAGGTAGCAAGCGATAACTTGGCCCTCTTTTTTGCCACCGGTTTGTTTGCCAGTAATGCCAAGATTAGCTCCCCGGATGATGAACACCCTGTTTGGTACTGTGTGGGTGATCCCACCGAGGGTGCCTTAGTGACCCTTGCTCGCAAAGCCGGCTTGGATACTGAAGCCCTGGATAGTGCCCACCCAGAACTCAAAGAATTTGCCTTTGACTCTGCGAGGAAGCGCATGAGTTCTATCCGTCGCTACGGTAAAGATGGTGAATTGTATGTCTTTGTAAAGGGTGCACCCGAAAGCATTTTGCACCGTTGCCCGAACATTTGGCTGGACGGGCACATCCGCAAAATGGTAACCAAAGACCGCGACGCCATTGATCGTGAAAATAACGACTGGGCTAAACAAGCGTCCCGTAACTTGGGCTACGCCTATAAAGTCCTGCCAAAAGGTGCAAATTTGAAAAAACTGACTATGGAAGAGGCCGAAAGTGGCCTGACTTGGCTTGGTATGGTGGGGATGGTGGATCCCCTGCGTGAAGAAGTTCCGGCGGCCATGGCGTCAGCTCATGCCGCGCACATTAATGTCTCCATCGTCACCGGCGACTTTGCCGTCACCGCTGAAGCGATCGCACGCAAAGCTGGTTTGGCCAAAAAAGGCCAGGACATCATTGTGGTCAGCGGCGAAGAATTACGACAGTTAGACGATGCCCGTGTATTGCACCTGGCGACGCGTGGTGGTGTGATTTTTAGCCGGGTGAGCCCTGAAGATAAGCTGCGCATCGTCGATCTCGTGAAGTCGCACGATCAAGTCGTCGCGGTCACAGGAGATGGCATTAATGACGCGCCGGCGCTCAAACGTGCAGATATTGGCGTGGCTATGGGCAAAACCGGGACCGACGTGGCCAAGCAATCGGCTGAAATCGTATTGCTCGACGACAGCTTTTCCACCTTGGTTGGCGCAATCCAGCAAGGCCGTATCATCTTTCAGAACATTAAAAAAGCCACTCTCAGCTGCTTCACGAGTAATTCGGCTGAATTGGTTGTGAACCTGTTAAGCTTGTGTGCATTGGCGGCTTTCCGCGTACCGTTGTCTATGAGTGTCATGGAAATTTTAGCCATTGACATGATTGCCGAACTCTTTCCAATCGCGGCCCTGGGTTGGGACAAAGCAGACGGTGAGCTCATGGGCGATAAGCCGCGTAGCCAGCATGACCACATCTTGAATAGAGTGAGTATTCTAGATTTGTTGTGGTGCGGCCTATTAATCGGCAGCCTAGCATTCACAAACTTCATCCTGTTCTTTACTCGCAATGGCGTGAGTGCAGTGCACGCCGAGGTCTATAACCCTGCTCTGTATCTTAAAGCAACAGCTTTGACCTACCTCACGATTGTCTTGTGCCAACTCCTGAACATCCTTCAGCGCCGCTCTCGCGACGGTTTGTTCACGCGTTACCAATTCCATAACCGCGCCCTGGCAATTGCCCTGGCAGCCTCGCTGTTTTGTGTTTTCAATATCATCTACAACCCACTGCTCAACGTCTATTTTGGCGCCGGGCCGTTAAACCTGACTGACTGGGGCTTTGCTCTCGGAGCCGCCGGCATCTTTGTCCTGGTACGTGAAGTGCAACGCCACGCTAATACCCACCACACCCGCGAACATATCTTGGAACTACTCGGGCAAACCTAATCCCGGCTGAGCCGGTAGGCTACGACAAATTCATTGAGGTAAACGCCAGGGTCACGATCACCAGTCGTAAATACTTGGCCACGGTGTTCAACTTCAAAACCTGGTTCATCACCCAAGATAAGAGGTTTGGTGGGCAGTGTAACACCTTCTTCACGTGCCCAACGCTCAGCTTGCAGCGCCAGTTTGAGGCGGTATTGGCCGTTACTGGCAATAATGAGGGGGTATTCAGACAGGTCGAGCAGTTGGTGCACAACGTGCAAGCCGGCTACGGTACCTTGTTTGTCTTCTAAAGATGGCCGAATTACGATACGTGGCCGTTCACCTGGTTTTTCATAGGCCACAATCAAGCCCACGCCATCAACCCTGTCTTGTTCTTCAACAATATAACCTAGCTGGCGTTGGACAGCGTCAGTCACATCAAACTGGGTAACGTCGCCTTCACGCAAAAAGTCGGGGGCCAGCTCCCGGACAATATCACGTTCGGGGTTAGCTTTGTTATCCACCGGTCGTATCACCGGTATAGTGTGTTCGTTTGAGGCAATAAAGATAAGTGGCATCTCAGAGTCTACCCCAGCCATAGCCATGGCTGCTTCGCCCAAAGCCCCCCGGACGACAGCCGTGCGGTTGGCACCACCTTCGACAACACAGAAGTTGTCTTCATCAATGCTAGCAATACTTTTGTCAGGTAACGAGGTTGGCAAACGCAGGCCAGCCTCTTCAGCGAGGCTGTACAATGCATCGGTGTGCTCGGTTGCTAAGTCTCTTTTGACCCCCGGAGCATCGTGCAGCAATTCCCAACGTGCGAAGAGTGTATTCTTTTGGGGCAAGATGGCAAGCGCCACTTCATCCATGCCATTTAATTGCTCAGGTTCGTTCACAAGGCCCATGGCAATAGTGTGCAGCACGCCATCGGGCGCCATTTCACGCTCAATCGCAGCAATTTGCGGCATTTCAAAGCTGACTTCAGACATGGGTCTCCTCACTTGATGAAGCTATATTATACCACATTAGTCAATAAAGCACTAGCTTTAAGCGCTACGGTTTAAGAGGTAGTCAGCCAGACCGTGCAAAAATTGTATGCCATCATTTGACCAGCGGCCGGCTTCCTTATCCAAAGCCTGTTGGGCCTCGTGCACAAATTGTTCAGCCAAGCTTTTGGTGTGTTTAACCGCTCCGCTTTCGAGCAAAATTGCTTTGCAACGTTCGAATTCCGCGGGTTTCAGCTGTCGGTTTCCGAGCATTTGGATCAGGAAGTTGCGGTCGCTTTTGTCAGCATGTTCTAGCGCGTAAGCCATTAGTATGGTGCGCTTGCCTTCCCTGATGTCGTCTAGGGGCGACTTACCGCTTTCTTCAGTGCTGCCAAAGATGCCAACAACGTCGTCTGTCAGCTGAAAGGCTTTGCCAACTGCCATAGCATAGGGAGTGATGGCGTCGGTGGCATGGCAGTCTGCACCAGCGAAGACCATGCCGACGTGTAAAGGATTGAGCAAGGTGTAACAGGCTGTTTTCCACTCCAAGACTTTTTCGATATTTTCAATCGTCACATCGGCGGTGACTTCATTCATAATGTCACTGGTTTGGCCATGGGCGGTAACCATCATCGTGCGGTTCATGATGGAAAGGACGTTCAAACGCAGCTCTTGGGGGGCTTCCAAGTTAGC
>DATIHS010000078.1:0-4687 GCA_035480475.1 Patescibacteria group bacterium | reverse complement strand
AAATAGTCCTGCGATGCAGCCTGGACACCATACTCAATGCCCCCATATGGGGCGGCATTCAAGTAACCGGTTAGGATATCCTTCTTACTGTACTCACGTTCCAGTTCCACCGAGAGAATAAGCTCTTTGATCTTGCGTTTGTAGGTCTGTTCTTGCCCAACGCCTGGCTGGGTCAGGCGAACGAGCTGCTGTGTAATAGTGGAACCACCTTGGGTGCCGCTATGGCCAAAAGCATTATTGAAGCCCGCACGAACAATGCCGCGGACATCAAACCCGCCATGCTTAAAGAAGTCTTTATCCTCGACAGCAACGGTAGCCTTCTTGATGTTGTCCGAAATCTGGTCATCTGGTACCGGAATACGCTTAACAGCGTCATAATCTTCCCAAAGCAGGGTTTGGCCAGAGCGGTCATAGTATTGAATGCTACCGCCAAGGCTATTGCCGGAAACATCCTTAATGTTGGGCAAATCCTTGCGGAAGTAGGCAAAGACGCCCACCAGTAGCAAAAAGCCAGCCAAAGTGCTGATACCAAGGATCTTGAGAGCCATAATGCCGCCTTCGCGGCTGAACCAATACTTATACAGCCGTTGAGGATGCATCCGGTAAATAAAGCGTTGCAAACGGCCTTTGGGCATGCCAGCCAGCCGCTCTGCCCGATGTTGGGCATAGGCGGCTCGCTTGGCCTTGATTTTGTCGCCAATTGACCGATTAATCTTGATAGTCTGGCCCGTTCGGGTTACAAAGGTACTCTTAGCTTTGCGTCCAGTATTCCCACCACGACGTTTACCGCCAGATTGATTGGTTGCCATGTAGCTGTCTGCACTCCTTCGTAATGAGCGTATTATAGCAAAAATTAATAAGCAAATGCATGAAAAATAGCTGAGTTCACCGAAGGTGATATACTGCTAGGGAATATGGTTATGACATTGTCAGATGAACTAGCTTGGCGTGGTTTTGTGAACCAGACAACCTATCCTGATATTAAGGTTATTGATGGTGAGCCGATCACTTTTTACTGGGGGGTAGACCCCAGTGCACCTTCTATGACAATTGGGAACCTCGCAGCGGCAATGATGGTGCGCCACTTTATTGACCATGGTCACAAGGCCGTCCTTCTCGTTGGCGGTGCCACCGGCATGATTGGTGACCCCGACGGTAAGAGTGAAGAACGCAACCTGAAGTCCCAAGAAGAGATTGACATCAATAAGGCAGCGATTGCTGAACAATATAAGCAAATCTTTGGCGGCGAAACATTTCAGCTTGTCGACAACTATGATTGGTTTAAAGAGATGGGCTACCTGCAATTTTTGCGTGAGGTGGGCAAACATGTGCCGATGCGCCAGATGCTGGGGCGGGATTTTGTCCAGACCCGCCTGGCCGAAGGTGGCGCTGGCATCAGCTATGCCGAGTTCAGCTATGTTCTCATCCAAGGCTTTGACTTTTTATGGATGCACAAGCACATGGGAGTTGACCTACAAGTTTGTGGTTCTGACCAATGGGGTAACAGCATCGCTGGCGTTGACCTGATCCGACGCATCACCGGTGATGAAGCGCACGTTTGGTCGGCTCCACTCATTATTAATAAGACATCCGGCAAAAAGTTTGGCAAATCAGAAGAAGGCGCCGTCTGGCTCGACGCGAACATGACCAGCGTCTATAAGTTCTACCAGTTCTGGCTCAACGTTGACGACGCCGGCGTAGAGGACTACATGAAGGTCTATACCTTGCTTGGTAAAGACGAAATTGATGCAGTGATGGCCGAATTTAAGGCTAACCCTGGGGAGCGCAAAGCCCAAAAGACGCTCGCCTATGAAGCAACTAAGCTCGTCCACAGCCAAGACCAGGCTGACAAAATCGTCCACATTACAGAGGTATTATTTGGAACGCAACCATTCAATGAGCTAAACAAAGCGGAAGTCGCGGTTTTAACAGAAGAATTACCTGTTACAAAGGCCAGCTCGGATGTCTACCAGACGATTGTTGACGCCGGCTTGGCAACCTCTAAGTCGGAGGCCCGCAATTTCGTAGCAAGCGGAGCCATTACCCTTAACGGCCAAAAAGTCATGCCAGACCAAGCACCAACACTCAGCAAAGGGACTAATTTACTAAAACGCGGCAAAAACAGCTTTGCGATTGTTGAGCAAGCGTAAGCTGCTATACTGGTCGGGTTATGGCGCAAGCAAAGTCCCAGGAAGCTCTCGATAACGCCGAACGTTACGACGCCGGCGACTATAATTACCAAGATTATTGGAAGGGTCGCGAGTATGAAGACGCCGCAGAACGCATGGCCTTCCGCAGGCTGCTTAAGGGGAGGCATTTTCGTCATGCCGTTGACGTGGGCGGGGGCTACGGCCGCCTGTGCATTTTCCTTGAAAAGTATGCCGACAAAGTTACGCTTGCTGAACCGTCACAGAAACAACTCGACATCGCCTCAGACTTTTTAAAGGACCATCCGCGCATTGAAAAAAAGAAAGCAACTGCGGCTAACCTTGGCTTTGCCGATGGCTCTGTTGACCTTATTACGATAGTGCGCATCCTGCACCACATTCCCCAACCAGCACCTGAATTCCACGAAATTGCCCGTGTCTTGGCCGACGACGGTATCTTTATTATGGAATTTGCCAACTACACTCACTTCTTAAACCGTCTAAAACAAGTTGCCAAACTAAAACGTTTCCCAGCCGAACCAGTTGATATTCGTCGTCCAGAAAACCGTAATGATAATGAGCCGCCATTTGTAAACCACAACCCGAAGACTGTCAGCCGTCAATTAGCGCACGCCGGTCTAAAGGTAGAAAAGGTCCTCTCAGTAAGTAACTTGCGTAGTCCTGGCCTCAAAAAAATCTTACCTAAACCAGTCTTATTAAGTCTAGAAAAACTCATGCAGCCAACCCTGGCCAAGACCTACTTTGGCCCGAGCACGTTCTTTCTTATCAAAAAAGCCAAATAACTTACTCTTCCCTTATACTGATCATATGGATTTGGAGCGGCCAGTTACAGAAGTTAAAGGCGTTGGTGAACAGGTTGCTAAGAAGCTCGCAGTCTTAGGCATTCGGACCGCGAATGACCTCATCTATCACTTTCCGCGCCGCTATGACGATTATTCTCACGTGTTGCCCATAAATCGGACAAAACCAGGGCCAGTCACAATCCAGGCGGTTATCAAACAGGCTGCTGGCCGCTATGTCCGTCGCGGTCTGCATATTACAGAGGCGGTAGCCAGTGATGAAACGGGCAGCGTAAGGCTCGTTTGGTTTAACCAACCATATCGCGCTGAGGCATTGAAGCCTGAGCAGGCATACTTTATTGCTGGTGACTTTGGCTTGCGCCGCCAACGTATGACAATACAGAACCCGTCAGTTGAGCTCGTGAGTACTTTTCCTGTGAACACGGCTCGCATCGTACCTATATATCGTGAGACCAAGGGCTTAAAGTCGGGCCAAATAAGAAAAGCTGTCAGGGAGCTTTTGCCTGCAATTCGCAGCCTGAGTGAAACGCTGCCTGCCTGGTTGATTGAGGAGGAAAAATTGCTGGGACGTGCTGAGGCCCTCGAGCAGATCCATTTTCCGGCTGACACCACGACTTTGCGCGCTGCCCAACGACGACTCGGCTTTGAAGAAGTCTTTGAGCTGACCCTGGCGGCCCTCATGAACAAATACGAGCTGCTCAAACATGAAGCAGTAGCAGTACCATTCGACGTTAAACTAGCGCGCTCCTTTGTAAAGCATCTCCCATTCCACTTAACTGATGACCAGCGCCGGGTGATATGGACGGTTTACCAGGATCTTCAAAAGACTGCCCCGATGAACCGACTGGTGGAAGGTGATGTTGGGTCGGGTAAAACGGTAGTTGCCACGATGGCAGCTTTGATGGTGCTCGAACACGGTTACCAAACGGCTTTGATGGCGCCGACAGAGTTGTTGGCACGCCAGCATGCCAACACGATCTTTCATTTACTCGAACCACTCAAGCTGGAAAAGCACGTCGGCTTGCTGGTTGGGGGACTCTCGGCCGCGCAAAAAAAGCAAGCCCAAGCAAAAATTGCGAGTGGTGAGATCAGTTTTATGGTTGGCACCAATGCCTTAATCCAAGAAAAAGTCGACATGCATAAGCTCGGGCTCGTAGTTATTGACGAGCAACATCGATTTGGTGTAGAACAGCGTAAAAAACTGGAAGTGAAAGCTGGCCATATGCCACACGTGCTGAATATGACGGCAACACCCATTCCGCGAAGTCTGGCCTTGACGCTCTATGGCGAGCTCGACATCTCTGTTATTGCCATGAAGCCGGCCAACCGCAAGCCTATCAAAACGCAAATAATACCTCTAGTGAAGCGTTCTGATACCTACAAAGCTATGGATAGTCAGCTGGAACGCGGGCGCCAGGTGTTTGTGGTGTGTCCGCTTATTGCGGAATCAGAGATTACCCCGGCCCGCTCAGCTGAAAAAGTCTATGACGAACTGCGTACGGGTGTTTTTAAGCATCGACGCGTCGGTTTATTACACGGCCGCATGAAAGCCCCTGACAAAGACAAAATCATGCAGGCTTTTGTAAATCATGAATATGACGTCTTGGTCTCGACTACCGTGATTGAGGTCGGGGTCGATGTGCCCAATGCCACGGTGATGGCGGTAGAAAACGCCGAACGCTTTGGCTTAGCCCAAATCCATCAATTGCGTGGGCGAGT
>DATIHS010000077.1:0-2603 GCA_035480475.1 Patescibacteria group bacterium | reverse complement strand
CAAACGCAAGATCAAAGAGCTTATTCTCTCGGTGGAACTGGAACGTGAGTACAGTAAGAAGGATATCCTAACCGGTTACTTGAATGCCGCCCCATATGGGGGCATTGAGTATGGTGTCCAGGCTGCATCGCAGGACTATTTTCATAAGAATGCCAAAGACCTTACGCTGGACGAAGCCACGATGCTCGCCGCGATTCCTAAGTCACCGACTTTTTATTCCCCTTATAACAAAACTGATTTTGACAAAGATGCCTTGATCGGGCGCCAACACTACATTCTTGATCTGATGGAGCAACAAGGTATGATTACAACCAAAGAACGTGATGATGCTAAAAAAGTCGACGTCTTGGCTAAAATTCAGGACCGTCCGCAGCATTTTGCTGGTATCCAAGCACCGTGGTTTGTTCTGACTGCCAAAGAAGAGCTCGAACGCCGCTTCTCCGATAAGGCGGTCAAACGTGGTGGTTGGAAAGTTATAACTACCCTTGATCTCAATGCCCAACACACTGCCGAAGACCAAGTCCAAAAAGGTTTGGCACAAGTTCGACGCCAAGGTGGTGACACTGCTGCCTTTGTAGCTGAGGACGTCAAAACTGGCCAGGTCGTCGCTCTGGTAGGTGGTACTGACTTTAATGATACAGACCATGGGCAAAATAACTACGCTCATGACCTTGAGTTGCCCCCTGGCTCCTCTTTCAAACCGTACGACTATACTGCGCTAATAGACACACAAAAGAATGCCGGCGCAGGTTCGGTACTCTATGATGCCAAGGGAGCCATTCCAGGTTACCCATGTACCACAGGTGTGTCGCGCACGGGTAACTGTGTGATTGACTATGACCTCCGATTCCCAGGACCTCTTTCACTACGTTATGCTTTGGGCGGTTCACGAAACATCCCAGCCATCAAATCGATGTTGATCGTGGGCGTGGACCAAACAATTGCCGTGGCACACAAATTGATGACCAATTATGGTGACGATGGCAAACCAGACCCGACAATTGGTAACTATAAGTGTTATTACGATGAAAAAAATACCCAACAAGCACCTTGCTACGCGTCGTCAGCCATCGGTGATGGTGCCTATTTACGGTTAGATGAACACGTTCATGGTTACGCCACGCTATCACGCAATGGCCTGAATATTCCCCAAACATACATTATGAAAGTAACTGACGCCGCTAATAAAACGGTGACTGAATGGAAACCAAGCAAAGGTGTTCAAGCCGTTGACCCACAGACAGCCTATATTGTTGACGATATGATTAGCGATCCGAACGCCAGCTACTTCCCCTCCCCTAAACCACAACGCTACAAAAACTGGAAGTTTGGTGTCAAGACGGGTACGACCAACGACTCGAAAGACGGTCTCATGATGATGATGTCCACCCAATATGCCTCTGGCGTATGGGTCGGCTACCACAACCGTCAGAAAGTCATGAGTGGCTTCATGGAAACAATGACCGCGCCTATTGTTAACGGTTGGATGAAGGCAATGCACGATAAGCTCACTCCAGTAGACCGGGTCAAACCCGCTGGCATCCAAACGCTCCCAGCCTTCATCGTCCGGAGTCACGTTGGTGTCGGTTCAATCGAACCCAGCCCATCCACTGACCTTTTCCCATCCTGGTATAAACAGCCTGGTAAGGCAAACGGCACCAATCAGAATATTGACCAAGTCAGCAACAAGCTTGCTACCGAATGTACGCCGCAACGCGCCATTAAGCAGGTTAGCAACGCCGACAGCAATACCTTTAGCATAGATAAGTTCGTTAATGGCGGAGCGGCGCAAACCACCGACAAAGATGATGTTCACCTCTGTAGTGATGCGAAACCGACCGTTAGTTTGACGCAGAGCGGCAATACGCTCGTTGCGACCGTACAACCGGGCACGCACCCGCTTTCTAGTGACCAGTTCCCTGGCGTCGTGAACTTCCTCGTGGACGGCCAAGTTGTCTACTCCGCCAATGTTAGCAACGACAATGTAACAGCCAGCTACACGCCTGACCTCAATTTTGATGGCAATAAAGATTTCACCGCCCAGGTGATCGATAGCGTCCTGTATGACAACACCTCAAACGTTGTCTCCGTGACTGGTAATGGGGGAGGAGGTGGAAATAATTCCGGCCCTTTAGCCCTCGCGACCCCAAGCACAACAGGAAACGGGGCTAATAAAAAGACTGTTTTCAATTGGTCAGGTGGTACGCCACCGTATATCGTCTATAATGCAGTGTCGAGCACGGCACTCTGTAATAGCAATTCAACAACCTGCAGTGTCCTAAATGCTCTCGCTCCAAGCGGGACGAAGGTGTATGTTAAAGACAATAACGGCAATGGCCAAACATCAAACACTCAAACGGTTCCGTAGTTAGTCCTTTTCGAGAAAGGTGTTGAGGGCGGCGCGGATGTCGCGGACGCCGGCGTATTTGGTTGGTTGTTTACCCTTCACAACTGGACCGATGGCCACGTCGAAGCCAAGTTTTTTGGCCTCAGCTACCCGTTTATCAATAAATGGCACATGACGAACTTCGCCACTCAGGCCGACCTCGCCAAAGACGACGGCGTTCTGCTTAAGTTGCATTCCTTTGGCGGCCGTCGCAATG